>JAFNGD010000129.1 GCA_017885365.1 Nitrospirota bacterium | reverse complement strand
CCGATCATCCAGGTCGATGCGTTCACCGACAGGCCTTTTTCCGGCAACCCGGCAGCGGTCTGCATCCTCGAGGAATTGAAGGACGACCCGTGGATGCAGGACATTGCGCGGGAAATGAACCTTTCGGAAACCGCGTTCCTGATCAAACGGCCCGAGGGCTTCGACCTCCGCTGGTTCACGCCCGAGACCGAAGTTGACCTGTGCGGCCACGCGACGCTGGCGTCGGCCCATGTGCTGTGGGAGGACGGCCACGTACCTCGCGACGAAGAGATCCGGTTCTTCACGAAGAGTGGCGTCCTGACCGCCCGCTGGAAGGACGGGTGGGTCGAGATGGACTTCCCGGCGGAGCCGGAACGGCATGAGGTGCCCCCCGGCGAGCTTATCACCGCGCTCGGCGTCGCGCCCCTCTACACCGGGAAGAACCGCTTGAACGACTGGCTCATCGAGATCGAGTCGGAAAAGGTCCTTCGGAGCCTCACGCCTGATCTCACCCTCTTGAGGACCATTCCCATGCGCGGCGTCATGGTGACCTCGCGTTCGGTCACGAAGGGTTTTGACTTCCTCTCGCGCTTTTTCGCCCCCGCCGTCGGCATCAACGAGGACCCCGTCACCGGCTCCGCCCACTGCTGTCTCGGCCCCTATTGGCAGAAACGTCTCAAGCATTACACGTTCTACGCCTATCAGGCCTCGCGCCGGGGCGGTGTGGTCCACGTGCGTGTCGCCGCTGACCGCGTTATTCTCTCCGGCCAGGCCGTGACGGTCATGGGGGGCGCTCTTTTGCTATAATAGAACAACATAACAAGCTGCCGGCAGCAGAGCGCCATGAAAAAAGACCTCCCTCAAAAGACGACAGACGGCAAGAAGCGTTCCGCGAAGCGCACGCACCCCTTGACGGCCTCCCCAGCAACTCTTGCAGCGAACCTCTTAGATGCACAGTACCGGATCCTGTTCGACACCATGTCGCAGGGCGTCATCTTCCGCGATGAGGAAGGCAGGATCATATCTGCCAACCCTGCCGCTGAGCGGATATTGGGCAGGACGCTGAAGGACATGCTCGGCAAGACCAGCGCTGCAGTGCACACCGAGGCACTGAGGGAGGACGGCACCCGTCTTCCGGCGGGAGCGTTCCCGGCCGACGTCGCCCTGAGGACCGGCCAGCCCGGCACCGGCTTTGTCATGGCCACGCTGAACCCGCGGGAGAACGAATACCGCTGGATCAGCGTCAACGCCATGCCGATCTTCCGGCCGGGCGAAAGCAGGCCCTACCTGGTGTATGTCCTGTTCGACGATATCACGGAGCGCCGGCGCATCGCCCAGGAACTCCGGAAGGCACACGACCACCTTGAGCAGGAGGTGCAGGAACGCACGCGGGAGCTCGCCGGGACCAACGAAGAACTTTCCGCCCAGATAACCGTCCGCAAGAACGCTGAGGCCTCGCTCCTGGAGAGCAAGGAAAAGTTCCGGCGGCTCGCCGAGAACGCCCAGGACCTCATCTTCGTCTACCGATTCTATCCGGAGCGGAAGTTCGAGTATGTAAGCCCCTCGGCAACGGATATCACGGGATATACTCCCATGGAGCATTATGCGAACCCGGACCTCGGCCTCCAGCTCATCCATGCTGATGACCGGGGCAAGCTCGCCGATATCGCCGCAGGGAAGACCGACCCCCGTCGCCCGCTCGTCCTCCGCTGGATCAGGAAGGATGGAAGGGAGATCTGGACCGGGCAGCTGGCCCGGTGTGGCCGGTCCCACGTCGGCCGGGTCGTCGCCCTGCAGGGGATCGCCCGGGACATCACGGAACGCATCAGGATCGAAGAGCGGCTGAGGGAAAGCGAGAAGTTCCTCCAGACCATCATCGACACCGAGCCGGAGTGCGTCAAGATGCTGGCGAAGGACGGCACGCTGCTCATGATGAACCGGGCGGGACTGGACATGATCCAGGCGGAATCGTTCGACCAGGTCCGGGGCAAGTCGGTATACGGCCTGGTCGTCCCTGATTACCGGCGGCGGTTCGCCGAGCTCACGGAGAGCGCGTTCGCCGGGAAGAGCGGGACCCTTGCCTTCGAAGCGGTCGGGCTCAAGGGCCGCCCGATCTGGCTGGAGACCCATGCCGTTCCGCTCCGTGACGAGAAGAATGCGATCATCGCGGCCCTCGGCATCACGCGGGACATCACCGAACGAAAGAAGGCCGAATCGTCCCTGAAAAAGTCGGAGTCGCTGTATCACGATCTGGTTGAAACATCGCAGGACCTGATCTGGCAGTGCGATGCGCAGGAACGGTATGTGTATCTCAATCCGGCGTGGGAAGAGGTCTTTGGCTACAAGGTCGACGAAATGCTCGGCAAGCGCTTTGCCGATTTCCAGACCCCGGCCCAGGCGAAACGGGATGCCCGCGAGTTCGCGCGGCTCATGAAGGGAAATCAGGTAAAGGGCTACGAGACCGTCCATATCGGCAAGGATGGACGGGAAATCCATCTCCTCTTCAACGCGAAGTTCGTACGCGATGGCTCGGGGACGATCACGGGGACCCGGGGAACGGCCTATGACATCACCGAGCGGAAACGGATCGAGGATGCCGTGAGGGAGCGCGAGTACTGGATCAGGGAATCCCAGCGGGTGGCGCGCCTCGGCTCCTATGTCCTGGACATTCCGACGAGCAGGTGGACAAGTTCGGAGATCCTGGACGACATCTTCGGCATCGAGAAGGCCTACGAGCGGTCGGTAAACGGGTGGGGCGACCTCATCCATCCCGAAGACCGCGAGCGGATGATGCGGTATTTCGCAGGCATCGTCGCCGAGCGAATACGGTTCGAGGCCGACTACCGGATCATCCGGAAGAACAGCGGCGAGGTGCGATGGGTATCCGGCCTGGGCGAACTGATCCTGGATGAGAAGGGGGTCCCGGTCAAGATGCTCGGGACGATCCAGGACGTGACCGATCGAAAGCTCACCGAGCGATCGCTGCTGACGAGCGAGCAGCGGTACAAGCAGCTCCTTGAGTCGGTCACCAGCTATATCTATACCGTAACGGTGGAGAACGGCAGGGCCGTGTCCACCGCGCATGGCCCCGGCTGCGTCGCCGTGACGGGATACGCATCCGGTGAGTTCGCAGCGGACCCGTTCCTGTGGTACAGCATGGTCCACGACCTGGACAAACAGCTGGTCCTGAAGCAGTCGGAGGACCTGCTCGCGGGCAGGCACCCGGGACCCGTCGAACACCGGGTACGTCACAAGAAAGGGCACTTCGTCTGGGTCCGGAGCACCGTGGTCCCGCGCACCGACGAACAGGGCCGTCTCACGGCCTATGACGGACTGATCACCGACATCACCGCGCAAAAGCGCGCCGAGGAGTTTTCCCGGAACATCCTTGAAACCGTCGACGAGGGATTCCTGGTCATCGACCGGGGCTATACGGTCGTATCGGTCAACAAGGCGTACTCCCGGCAGGTGGGCATGGAGCCGCAGGACATCGTCGGCAGGAAGTGCTACGAGATATCGCACAAGATATCCCGCCCCTGTTACGANNTCGTCGCCGCCATCGAGATCATCAACAACATCACGGACAAGAAACGGCTCGAGGACCAGCTGCGCCATTCCCAGAAAATGGAGGCCGTGGGGCTCCTGGCCGGCGGGATCTCCCATGACTTCAACAATATCCTGACGGCCATCATCGGTTACGGGAACCTCTTGAAGATGAAAATACCGGCCGCCGACCCGCTGCATTCCTACGTCGAGCAGATCCTCACGTCCTCGGCGCGGGCGGCCAACCTCACTCAGAGCCTGCTCGCCTTCAGCCGGAAACAGATCATCAATCCCCGCCCCGTGGACCTCAACGTCGTGATCCGGCGGTTCGAAAAGCTCCTCCTCAGGGTCATCGGCGAGGATGTGGAGCTCCGCACGGAGCTCGCCCCCGGCGAGATGACCGTTCTCGCGGATTCAAGCCAGATGGAGCAGGTCTTGATGCACCTCGCCACCAACGCACGGGACGCCATGCCGCAGGGAGGCATGCTCACCGTCGGGACGGAGATCGCGGTGATCGATGAAGAGTTCCGGAAGAAGCACGGTTTCGGCACGCCCGGGACCTACGTCTGCGTAGCGGTGCGGGACACCGGGACCGGCATGGACGCGACAACACGCGACCGTATCTTCGAGCCTTTTTACACCACCAAGGAGCTCGGCCGCGGGACCGGTCTCGGCCTTGCCATCGTGTACGGGATCATGAAGCAGAACAACGGCTACGTCGTCGTGGAGAGCGAACCGGGCAAGGGCGCCTGCTTCCTGCTGTACTACCCGCTCATCGCAACGACGGCGGAGCAGGCGAGGGCCGCCGAACCGACGTCCGCGGAAGAAGGCCACGAGACCATCCTGGTCGCCGAGGACGACGTGACGATCCGGGGGCTGACCAGGACCATTCTGGGACAGTTCGGGTACCGGGTCGTCGAAGCGGTCGACGGCGAGGACGCGGTGAAACAATTCCGGGCGAACCGCGACGATATTCAGCTCGTGATCCTTGACGTCGTCATGCCGAAGAAGAACGGCAAGGAGGCCCGCGACGCTATCATGGCGCTCAACCCGGCCGTGAAGACCCTCTATATCAGCGGGTACAACGCCGATGTCCTTCAGCAGAAGGGCATCGACGGCAACACCGCCAACTTCATTCTCAAGCCCGTTTCGCCCATGGATCTCCTGCGCGCCGTGCGCCGTATCCTCGACAGCAGCGACGGGGTGCTCAAGGCCGCTTCCCGCTGAACATCCACTGACCTGCGACCGGTCCCCAACCTGGCCGTCACCTGGCTGAATCCAGGAGCGCTCGCTGCGGCTTGCTGCAGGGAGCTTCCATACTGTCGCGGATACGGGCCCATTCCTTCCTTCGCCGTTGTTTCGGGTTGACACTCTTTTATGGGCATGATAGTGTTTCCCATGCTCGCCTATCTGAACGGCAGGTTCGTCGCCAAAGAGGACGCAACGGTTTCGGTCTATGACCACGGGTTCCTGTATGGCGACGGCATCTATGAGACCATGCGGGCCTATGGAGGCAAGATATTCCTCCTCAGCAAGCACCTTTCCCGTCTCAAGCTGTCCGCTGATGCTGTTTCGCTGCCGCTCCCGCTCCCGCTGGAAAAGATCGGCAGCGCGCTGATCGAATCCCTCACCGTCAACAAACTGCGCGAGGCGTATATACGGATCCAGATCAGCCGGGGCCCCGGCGAGATCGGCCTCGATCCGGCGCTCTGTCCCGCGCCCACTATGGTCATCCTGGTCAAGCCGTTCAAGGACTATCCCGCGGAGCATTACGAGAACGGCGTGGCCGTCGCCGTCGTCAAGACCCGCCGGAACCATCCCCTGGCGCAGAACCCCGCCATCAAGAGCACGAACTTCCTGAACAACATCCTGGCGAAGATCGAGTCCCTGAAGGCCGGTGCCTACGAAGGCATCATGCTCAACTGGAAAGGATACGTGGCGGAGGGGACCATCAGCAACATCTTCACGGTGAAGAAGGGCGTGCTGCATACCCCTCACCTTGATACGGGCATCCTGGAGGGCATCACGCGCGACCTGGTCCTGTACCTGGCGAGAAAGAACAAGGTCCGGGTGCAGGAGACGATGATGCGGACAAGCGACCTCTACCGGGCCGACGAGTGTTTCATCACGAACACCACCATCGAGGTCATGCCGGTGACCTCCGTCGACGGGAA
>JAFNGD010000128.1 GCA_017885365.1 Nitrospirota bacterium | reverse complement strand
AAGAATCTATCATGGATGGTCGCAAATGTAAAGACTGATCTGTGTTTGACCAGGTCCACGTGCAGGGCGTCCCTTATCTGATCCTTCGGTATTCACCGTGACCGCTTTCCCTCCTCCAACGCCTTTCGCAGCAGCGCCATCTCCTGCGCCAACCTCTTGTTCTTTTCAGACAGACCCGATATCACGGAAGAAAAATGGAGCGTGATAAGCAGCAAGAAAACGAACGCGATCAGGAATAGGAGAGAAGGGGGATAGTATATCCCGATCAGCCGAGAAAAATATTCCAGCAGGCTTCTCGACAGGGAAAAAATGAGCAACACGATGCTTGAGAACAACCAGAGCAGTGCATACCGCTCTTTCAACCGTCCCCTCCGAATCAGTTCCAGAACAAGGAACATCAGTATTGCGCTCCCCGCGATCGCCAGTGCCTTCAGAATATCCATGGGTTTACCTCACTTTTTTCAGAAGATCAACGAACACCGCCAGCAGGACCTTGATCATATAGTACGCGGACCGGATGGGGGTAATGGAAGAGCGTCCTCCCGTCCGATCACGCATCTGGACCGAGGTCTCTTCGATGGTCATGCCCGCCCGATGCAGGAGCACCAGGCTTTCCACTTCCGGATAGTCCTCAGGATAGATCCCTGCGAAGAACTCGATCACCCTCCGATTTGCTGCGCGGAACCCGGAGGTGGTATCCGTGACCTTCATGCCGAGGATCGCCGAGAGGACCGTCGAGAAGATCCAGATGCCGATCCGCCGGAAGAACGGGGAACAGTAATCACTCGGCTTGAGGAACCGAGATCCGACAACGATGTCTGCCCGGCCCTGCCGGAGAGGAGTCAACAATGACCCGATCTCTGCCGCCACATGCTGACCATCGCCGTCGAACTGAACCGCGACATCATAGCCATTCTGCGCCGCGTACAGATAGCCGGTCTGCATCGCGCCGCCGATCCCCAGGTTAAAGGGCAATGCGAGTACCGTGACACCCAGTTCACGAGCGACCATTTCCGTCCGGTCCCGTGAGCCATCGTTGACCATAATGATATCAGCATCAGGAACATGCGAACGAATGTCGTCGATCACTCCGGCTATGCTTCTCTCTTCGTTGTATGCGGGAACGATTATGAGTATTTTCATTTTACTCTTTCAAAGCGATCTCGGATGTTGAGAGCGAGAACTGGCGGTGCAGACGATAAAAGGCCTTCCTTCTCAATCGCGTTATCCTGCCAAACGCCCATCGTTGCCGCAGGACCTTCGGCATGCCCACGAGAACCGAACCCCATGCCTTGAGCAGTATCCATAAGGCCGTGACCAGGGAATTCTGGGCTGCAAACTTTCCACTCGCTCCCTGACCGGACAAAGCCCCATACAGCGACAGAACGAGGCGCTTCAGCGTAAAGTAAGGGCTCGCCAACACGAGTTCACAGGGATAATATTTCAAGAGCACCCGGATCCGATTGCGTTCGACCAGGAATGCCTTCAACGGTGAATATGCGGATGAGGACGAAGAATATTTATGATAGACGACCGCCCCCGGTACATACCGGCATCCCCAGCCTGCCAGTCTCCCGCGTAATCCCANNCATCGAGCATTTTTCTGCGATAGAGGCAGGCACATCCGCTCGGGAACAACGCTTCCTCTGGTCGGTCGTATTGTCCCCGGTCGACCTCAAGGCGCCCCCTTCCCCGTGCGAGCCCATCCCAGTAGAGAAGCAAGCCAACATTATCGATACGGTCCGGCTGGTCGTAGGAAAGGATCTTGGAGGCCCACATTCCCGTTTCTGGATCTGATGCAGCTGCTTTGACAAGCGCTTCAAGCCAGTTAGGGTCCGTCCTTGTGTCATTGTTCAAGAGGGCGATGTAGTGACCCGAGGAAGCTCGTATGCCGGCATTGTTGCCCCCGGCGAACCCCCGATTCTCTGATAAGGTGATAAGAATGACTTCAGGAAAGTTCTTTCTCACAAAATCGATGGAGCCGTCCGCTGAGCCATTATCAACAAGAATGATCTCAAAATCCCGAAAGGTCTGCAGCCTAAGGGATTCCAGACAATCAACCAAGAGATGTTTGCCGTTCCAATTTACGATAATGACGGAAACAAGGGGTGCTGACAGTGTGTCCTCCCGCTCATGCATCCAGATCATCTACACATTTTGATTCATGATAATCTATCCTTTCCGTACAGTCAATAGCTCTGCCCATAAGCTTTTGCAGGCGCCAAAACTTCACATCCTTATTGACAGGAACATTTTTTTTTGATATTCTAAATAAAATCAGTCAGTTATTTGTCGCGATGGAACGTCGGACGAGATGATATCCTTTGCAAGGCACATACTGGCACTTATTGCGTTTCTGACTTCCCTGTCAGTAAACGCCCATGCTGATATCTATCAGTTCGTGGATGAGAGCGGTGTGGTTCATTTCACGAATGTCCCGGGCGGACGGGTGAAGAAAGATGCGAAAGTCCATGCGGAAGCCCGGGATCCTGCGTCTTCATCGGCTGCAGCACGGCCTGCGCCTCCGGCAGCGGGAAACCAGCGCACGGAAGACATCCCGGTCTCNNGCCATCTCCCGCAAGGGCGCCATGGGTCTCATGCAGCTGATGCCGCAAACAGCCAGCACCATGAACGTCAGGAACACCTTCAGCCCCCATGAGAATATCGAGGGCGGCGTGAAATATCTCCGGTACCTGCTCGACCGGTACGAGGGGAACCTTTCTCTCGCCCTGGCAGCCTACAACTCGGGGGAGACCGCGGTGAAGAAATGGGGCACTATTCCGCCGTTCAAGGAGACCCAGGATTACGTAAAGAAGATCATGCAGATCTACAATGGCACCGGCAAGGCCTTCGCCCCCCGCTACACTATCTACGTCGGCACCAGCGCCGACGGGACGATCCTGCTCACCGACAACCCTTCCAACCACCCGGACAAAAAGCTTCATCGCAAGATGGGACAGAACCTCTGATCCGTGCATCCACGGGCATCGCGCAGCACTGAATCCAGGAGCGAGTGCATTCCCTCCACCTTGCTGCGGGGTCAGCGAGCGATCAGGATAAACATACGACCCTGAGGATCGAAGAATCCCTTCAGCTTGCTGCAGGGAGCTTCAAGTCCCTCTTTTCACAACCATCTTCCCCGTGTCGCCTTCCGGAACAAAACCGATGACCGCCGTGCATATCCACAGGGGTCAAGGCCATTTCGTATTTCGGTTTCCCGTCATCGGTATAGGAGGACTAGATTTTCCGCATCACCCCGACGACCTTGCCGATAATGCGCAGGTCGCCGCGGTCAAAATACAGGGGTCCCATGCTACGGTTCTCCGGTTGAAGCCGGACCCGTTCGTTCTCGAGAAAGAAGCGTTTGACCGTTGCCTCGCCCTCAACGAGGGCCACGACGATGTCGCCGTTCGCTGCCGTAGCCTGCTCCCGAACCAGCACCGTATCGCCGTCAAGTATATGCGCCTCGATCATACTGTCGCCCCTGACACCGAGGGCGAAAACGTTCTGGGCCGGTTTAAGCGCGAACAGCGAGGGATCGACGGTCACGTCACCCTCGCGGTTCTCGGGAGAGAGTACGGGAACGCCTGCCGCGACCCGTCCGAGCAAGGGCACAGTCGAATCCCGGCGAGCACCGGTGGCAACGGCAATTCCGCGCGACTTGCCGCGCTCCCGGGTGATGAGGCCGCCCTGTTCAAGCGCCTGCAGGTGCTTGTCGACGCCGTTGGTGGACGCGATGCCGAACTTTTCACCGATCTCCCGCAGCGTCGGCGGCATGCCGCGGCGAGCTATTGTTTCCTGGATGAAGACAAGTATCGTTTGCTGACGTTCAGATATTTTATAGTTCATATTAAATCCTTTTTCACCGCAGAGTACGCAGAGACCGCAGAGAATTCATAAAAACATCATCTTGAATTAAAATCTTTTTAAGCTTCAATCTACTTTGCGTTACGGCCTATCCTCAGCGAGCTCAGCGATCTCTGCGGTAAAAGAGATGTTCAGTATTCCCTGTCCCCTCCCGGCCGCCATGCCGGCGAAATGACCCGTTCGTGCCGGTATCGCTCGGCAAGGGTGCCCCAGGTGACCGTGAAGTCTCCGTAACGGTCATTAATATCGTCCATTGCCTCTGCCGTAAACTTCCGTTTGCGTTCATCGGTGAACAGCGGTACCTGGTCCATCTGCCGCTGGAGGCCCGACACGCTCACGCCGACGAGCCGGACCGGTTGTTCAAGCGACAGACCCTCCAGGATCGCCGACGTTGTCGCAAAGATATCCAGTCCATGGTTAACGGGACGATGAAGCCGCTGCTGACGGGTAAATGTCTGGAAATCCGCGTATCGGAGGGTTACGGTGACCGTCCGCCCACTGTATCCGCCTCGCCGCAACCTGCGTCCCACCTTCTCGGACAGCTGCAGCAAGTGTCGCTGGATCATGTCGCGGTCACCGCAGTCCTGGTCGAGCGTCATGCTGTGGCCCACGGACTTTGACTCCTCCTCGTCCTGCTCGGCCCGCGAGACAACAGGATCGTCGTCCATGCCCAGCCCCATGTCCCTGAGCCGCTCGCCGAGGATGCCGAACCGCGCAGTCAGTTTCGCGAGGGGCGCCCGTCCCAGCTCTCCGCAGGTCCTGATCCCCATGCTCGCGAGCTGCTGCGTCAGGCTGGGGCCGATGCCGCAGAGCTCCTTCACGGGCAGGTCCTCGAGCACCTCCTGCTCGTCGCCGGGGGAGATGAGAACGATGCCGTCGGGCTTCAGCATGTCGCTGCCCAGTTTGGCGAGCAGCTTGTTCCGCGCGATGCCGACCGAGCACGTGAGCCCCATGAGTTCCCAGGTCTCATTTTTCAACCGGATCGCGATCTGCAGCGGATCGCCCATCAGGGACTCACAACCCGTCACATCGAGGAAGGCTTCATCGATGGAGAACAATTCGACGAGCGGCGTGAACCGCTCCCAGATGGTTATGAGCTGCTTGCATGCCGAGGAATACTTCCCCGGCGAAGCAGGGACCAGCACGATGTCCGGGCACTTCTTCCGCGCCTCGTGGTATTGCATCCCGGTCTTGACGCCGAATGCGCGCGCCTCGTAGGACGGCGACAGGATGACACCGCGGTGGCTCGATCCCCCCACAGCCATGGGCCTGTTCCGGAGTTTGGGGTCCGACCGCTGCTCGACAGATGCGAAAAAAGCATTCATATCAATATGTAAAATAGTTCTCATTTGTTCACCCACTTATTTTCAAACATCACTCAAAAACATAGATTAGCAACACGACTTTTTCACCGCAGAGATCGCAGAGAACGCAGAGTTTTCATTACATTAAAAAGCTGACCAATTCTCGTTTAACACCAAATCCCTCGAGAAAGATCAGAAAACTACGTTAATTGTCTCAAAGATCGAGAGAACGCAGAGCCAGCATAACTTAGAATTTATGCACTACCCGCTTGATGCCATCCCTCAAGACCTTAACATTGAAGTTGATCAGCAAACCAACCTTACAACCCGAAAGCTTCAAATAGGAAAGCATCTGCGCCTCATGAATAGGCAGAAGTTTGTCAACAGACTTCAGTTCTACAATGACCAGATCGCTGACGAGCAAATCAAGTCGGTATCCGCAATCGAGACTCACTCCGCGATAGATCACCTGCAAAGGTTTTTGTTGTTCCACTTTGAGTCGATGCCGATCGATAATTTCAAAGACCATGCAGGACTCATATGCCGATTCCAAGAGGCCAGGCCCCAGAGCACTATGTACTTCTATTGCAGCTCCGATGATTATGTTCGTGATCCGGTTCAAATCATCCTGTTCGGTTATCTCAGCCGATTCCTTTCTTATCATTTTACAAACCGGTCAGAGGTCCGGCCTTGCTTCTGTCCTTCTCTGCGAGCTCTGCGCCCTCTGCGGTGAAAAAGATTGAAGCCTTTCGCCTTTGACTATCTACCAGAGACCGAGTTTTACCTTGGTGTTGCCTCTCTCAGCGGTCTCTGCGATCTCTGCGGTGAAAAATGTTTATTGTTCTTCCGCCATTGCCAATCTCCAATGCAAGCTGTCGCTCTGGAAGCAGATCTCATACAGCCCCTTCCCGTCGCTCACGGAAAAATGATGTATCGTGGAACTTCCCTCAAAGGTTTTCCAGATAAAGGTCGTCTCCTTGATCCGGACCTGCTTGCCGTTCCAGGCGAACCAGACCGGTCGGATCGTTCCCCGACTGAACACAGCGCCGACCTTGATTGGTTCATCAATGACGATTGACATGGAACAATTATAGTGAACATTTGTTCACCTGTCAAGCAAATCCGCTAATACATTGATTTTATGATATTTATTATCTGTATACCCAACGATAACACAGGTATGATCAGCGTGATAGTTATTCCTTTACATTTGCTCGGATTTCATGTAAATTTTTGCAGGCAGAAAATCTTCTTACATTTCAAAGCAATGAAAGCATTTACCAGGTTAACCATGCCCTCGGCCACTCAAAAAGAGATAGAGATCATCCTGAACTCGACTCACGACGGCATGATCGCCGTGAACAAGGACGGCATCGTCACCCTTTTCAACCGCGCAGCAGAGCGTATCACCGGACTCAAAGCCGCTGACGTGCTAGGCCGCAAGGCAGTCGATTCGATCCCCAATACGCGGCTCCATATCGTCCTCAGTGAAGGCAAGGCAGAACTGAACCAGCAGCAGACCATCGGCAGCACAGCCATCATCACGAACCGAGTCCCGGTCAGGAGCGATAAGGGCGAGGTCATCGGCGCGGTCGCTGTGTTCCGGGACATCACCGAGATCAAGACGCTGACCGAGCAGGTGTCTGACCTCTGGAAAGCGCGGAACCTGCTCGAGGCGGTCATCGACGCCACCGAGGACGCCGTCTCCGTGGCCGACGAGCAGGGCAACAACATCATCGTGAACCCCGCCTACACGCGCATCACCGGCCTCCCCCGCGAGGTCGTGCTGAACAAGCCCGTGACCGTGGACATCGCCGAAGGCGACAGCATGCACCTCCAGATCCTGCGGACCGGCCAGCCCGTCCGGAATGTGCGCATGAAGGTCGGCCCCAACAGGAAGGACGTCATCGTCAACGTCGCCCCCCTCTTCATCGACGGCAAGATCCGCGGCAGCGTCGGCACCATCCACGACATCTCCGAGATCATCATGCTCAACACCGAGCTGGCCCAGGCGCGGCGCCATATCCGCCATCTCACGGCGCGCTATACCTGGACCGACGTCATCGGCGCAAGCCCGGCCATGACCGCGGCCAAAGAACAGGCCCAGCGGGCAGCAGAGACGCCCGCCACCGTGCTCCTGCTCGGCGAGAGCGGCACCGGCAAGGAGCTCTTCGCCCATGCCATCCACAACGCCAGCAAGCGGAAGAAAGGCCAGTTCGTGCGCGTCAACTGCGCTGCCCTGCCTGAGCAGCTCCTGGAGAGTGAGCTCTTCGGCTACGAGGAAGGCGCGTTCACGGGCGCTGTGCGCGGCGGCAAGCGGGGGCTCTTCGAAGAGGCAAACTACGGCACCATCTTCCTGGACGAGATCGGCGACATTCCCCTCTCGATCCAGACCAAGCTGCTGAGGGTATTACAAGAAAGGGAGATCAGGCGGGTGGGCGGCACCCAGACCGTGCCGGTTGACGTGCGCGTCATCGCTGCCACGAACGCGAACCTGGAGCAGAAGATCAAGCAGGGCACGTTCCGTGAGGACCTGTACTACCGCTTGAATGTGCTGCCTATTAGAATTCCGGCGCTCAGGATGGTAAAGGAAGACCTCGGCCTCATCGCGGCCCACGTGATCACCAAGCTGAATCAGCAGTACGGACGAGAAGTGGAAAGCCTGTCCTCCGAGGCGCTCAAGGTCCT
>JAFNGD010000127.1 GCA_017885365.1 Nitrospirota bacterium | reverse complement strand
CTGGAACAGGGCGTGGGCCTTCAGGGCCTGGTGCACGTGGTGCACGAGGTCCACATTGGCGGGATCGTAGAGGTTGCCCGCGTTCAGCAGCTTCTCGACCCGGATATTGCCCTCCTCGGTGAGGGCCACGGTCTTGGTCTTCTCCTCGATGGTGTAATCGGCGTCCTTCTTGAGGCTCGGGATGATGCGGTTGATCTTGTAGTATTTATCGGTAGACTCCTCGGCAGGGCCGGAGATGATGAGCGGCGTCCGGGCCTCGTCGATCAGGATGGAGTCNNCCGAACTCGTTGTTCGTGCCGTAGGTCACGTCGCTGTTGTACGACTGCTGGCGCTCCTCGTCGTCCAGTCCGTGGACGATGACGCCGACCGTGAGGCCCAGGAACTGGTAGATGGGGCCCATCCACTGGGCGTCGCGCCGGGCGAGGTAGTCGTTCACGGTCACGACGTGCACGCCGCGGCCGGTGAGGCTGTTAAGGTAGACCGGCAGCGTGGCAACGAGGGTCTTGCCTTCTCCGGTCCTCATCTCGGAGATCTTGCCCTCGTGCAGCACGATGCCGCCGATAAGCTGGACGTCGAAATGGCGCATGCCGAGCGTGCGCTTCGAAGTCTCCCGGACAACGGCAAAGGCCTCGGGCAGGAGCTCTTCGAGCACCGACTGCTCGGCGGCCTTGAGCTCAGCAGGGTCCTCGATGCCGTCGGTGCCCTCGCGGATGGTGCGCTTGAACTCATCCGTTTTGGCGCGGAGCTCCGCGTCGGTGAGCTTCGAGATAGCCTCTTCGAACGCGTTGATCGCATCAATGCGGGACTGGATGCGCTTCAAATCGCGCTCGTTCTTCGTGCCGAACACCTTCTTGAGGATCGTACCTATCATGAGACTCCCATCTCCGTCATCTTGGTCTTTCGTAAAGTACCCGCCATGATAATCACTTTCCCTTGTAAATTCAAGGGAAATATGCCCTGACCGCTTCCCGCACAACGCTCTTTATTCGCGGAGACTGCGCCCGTCGCAACAGGCGGCACCCCATTTATTTCTTGACAGAACCCGCGTTTACGTTAAAATGTACCCATGAAAGCACTCCTGACGGACAAGGCCATCTTCGAGATGCAGGCGGAGATCTGCAAGACCCTCACCAATCCCAAGCGCATCGAGATCCTGAACGCCCTGAAGACCGACGAGAGGACCGTCACGGACCTGGTGAACATCCTGGGCGCGTCCAAGGCGAACGTCTCGCAGCACCTCGCGGTCATGCGCCACAAGGGTATCCTGACGACGCGACGGGAAGGCGTGAACATCTTCTACCGCGTGGCCAATCCCAAGGTCATCGAGGCCTGTGCGCTCATGAAGGAAGTGCTGTTCGAGCAGCACGCGTCGAGGAAGAAAGCGGTTTCGGGCGTCTGAGTACAGGGCCATTTTTTTTAACCTTATAGTTGCAAATATTCTAAACTTATAATTTTAGCGTCCCGGTAGGGCTTTCCCGGGGAGGCTTACAGACAAAAGGAGGATGGTTATGAAGAGCAGCTTTGTTCAAGAAGCAGGCGCACGGCCCGCGCCGTACATGAACCCCTATCTCGCGGGGATCGGGATCGGGCTGGTGCTCATCGCGGCTTTCGTCATTGCCGGCAGGGGGCTCGGCGCGTCCGGCGCCTTCGCGTCGGTCGTGAGCGCCGGCGTGAACCTGGTCGCACCGGCGCACGCTGCGGACAATCCCTTCTATCAGAAGTACCTGTCCCGGGCGACCAATCCCTTCAAGGACTGGTTGTTCATAGAGGTGATCGGCGTGATGATCGGCGGGTTCCTGTCCGGCTACTTCGCTCGGCGGGTGTCCAAGACGATCGAGCGGGGACCGAATATCTCCGACAAGGGCCGCCTCGCCCTGGCCTTCGGCGGCGGCGTGCTCGTATCCTTCGGGGCGCAGTTCGCCCGGGGCTGTACCAGCGGCCAGTCCATCACGGGAGGGGCGCTCCTGAACCTGGGGAGCTGGGCGTTCACCATGTCGGTGTTCGCCGGGGCGTACGGCGCTGCATACTTTCTGAGGAGGGAATGGAAATGACGGCACCGCTCATCACATCCGGGGTCCTGAGCCCCTCGTACGATCTGTTCTTCGCGCTGCTGATCGGTATCTCCTTCGGCTTCTTCCTGGAGCGCGCCGGCTTCGGCAGTGCGCGCAAGCTCGTGGCCCAGTTCTACCTCACCGACCTGTCGGTCTTCAAGGTCATGTTCACGGCGCTCGTTACCGCCATGGTGGGGGTCATCGTCCTGAACCGCGCGGGGTTCCTCGACATCGGCGAGCTGCCGCTCATCGGGACGTACATCGTCCCCATGATGGTCGGCGGCGTGATCCTCGGTGTTGGTTTCGTCATCGGGGGGTATTGACCCGGCACCTCTGCCGTGGCGGTCGCCACGGGCAAGGTAGACGGCATGGTCTATGCTGGAGGCCTCCTGGCCGGCATGTTCCTCTATGCAGAGTTCTCGCCGGTCCTGATGCCCTTCGTGAACAGCACCAGCATGGGACAGATCACCATCCCGCAGTACTTCAACCTCCCGGGCCTCGGGGTGGCCGCTGCGATCATCGTGATGGCGCTCGGCGGTTTCTACGGGGCCACGGTGCTGGAAAAGAAGTTCGGGAACAACTGAGCAGCGCATTGCATTGGAACGACAACGGCCGCCGGGGGACATGCACCGGCGGCCGTTCTTTTTTCAGGGCTTTTTCCCTGCACCACGCTGCTCTCGCTTCTCCTCCATCCCGGGCAGCTCGGCTGCNNACGACTGTGCGTATGCATGCCGGTGCCCTACCCCGAACAAGAACTGACAAAAAAGCAGTGCGGCCGCAGAGGAAGCGCTGCTGGGATCTGCCAAAACCAAATGGAAATATAAGCAGCATCCTGCATGCTGAGCACAGCGGAGCACCGGGCTGCCCCAAAAAAAGATAATCGTTTTTTCTGCAGCCCTGCGCGCGCTGTCGCGCAGGCATTCCAGAGAGGGTGTTCGTTCCAGAAGTCCTTGCGTCACCCGCTGGTAATGGAGATGTTCCTTTTATTGCCGCACAAACAAGGAAACCCCGGAGACGGGGATTCTCCGGGGTTCCGATCATTTCTGCCTGTTTGACTTTCTGTTGTACCGAGCTGCCCGCGGGCCAAGGCCGTCGCGGGACGCTTTGGTATTCTCGATTAGGAATCCTTGGTCACATTCGCTGCCTGCGGGCCCTTCTCTCCCTGAATAACATCAAAGGTGACCGGCTGGCCTTCGGAAAGCGTCTTGAAGCCTTCTCCCTGGATCGCCGAGTAATGGACGAAGACGTCCCGTCCGCCACCGTCCGGCTCGATGAAACCGAAACCTTTTGCCTCGTTGAACCACTTCACTTTCCCGTTCGACATAAAACGTACTCCCTCCTTGCGTGTATGCCCGCCCCTGCTCCCCGCTTCTCCTGCTGGTCCGGAGCGGCAATACGGTTTTGAACAACAGGGATGAGCCTCATGCGTCCCCCGAGCTCAGGCCCCCGAAAAGCCAGAAATGAATGAACGATGGAGTTCGCTGCCATGGATACGATGGAGGTAGGAAGGCCCGTACGTGCCTTCTTAGTTCAGATATTTTCCCGGATTGACCGGAAGGCCGTTCAGGCGCACTTCATAGTGGAGGTGAGGTCCGGTGCTGGAGCCGGAGTCGCCGGCATAGGCAATCACGTCGCCTCGCCGAACACGCTGGCCGGCCTTCACGTTGAGGCGGGAATTATGAGCATAGAGCGTCTTGATGCCGTAGCCATGGCTGATCTCGACCATGTTACCGTAACCCGTGCCGAAACCGGCCTTGACCACCACGCCGTCGGCAGAGGCCACGACCGGCGTACCCGTCTGTGCCGCAATGTCCATGCCCTCATGGAACTTCTGGATGCCGCTGAAGGGTGATATCCTGCTCCCGAAGCGGGAGGTGACCCAGCCGCGCACGGGCCAGACGGAAGGCGTGGATGCGTACAGTGATCGTTTATCCTCGAAGTATTCGATCAGCACCTGCAGGCTGGCTTCTTGCCTGGATGCCGCACCCTTGAGCTGGGTGAGTTCATCGCTCATTTCCTTGAGCGCCTCAGCCTGCTTCTTCTCGCCGAGCGCAGTGAGGTTCTGGAGGCCAAGCTCATCGGGACCGCCGATGCCGAGCACTTGCTGGGCCTTGTCCCGGGGACCGAGGCTCACCGCGCGGCGGAGCTTGGTATCCAGGTCGCGGAGCAGGAACATCTGGCGCTTGTAGTCCAGGAGGTTCAGGGCGAAATTCTGCACCTGGGCTTTCTGTTGCATGAGTTCTTCGCGCACCGTCTGCAGTTCCCAGACCTTGTCCTTCACATCATTGTAATCATAGACCAGATAGAATGAGAGGATACCGACACCGAGGAACGATAACAGAACGGACTTGAAGGCG
>JAFNGD010000126.1:300-2553 GCA_017885365.1 Nitrospirota bacterium | reverse complement strand
GCCCCGGCCGCCAGCAAGCAGTCCCCGGCAAAAAAGCCGGCCCCCACACCTATCACCGTGAAGATGGATAAGACAGAGTATAATTCCGGAGACACGGTGAAGATAAGCGGGACGTCGGCGCCCGGCAAAGCGGTGATCATCGAAGTTGCGTCGGAGAAAACGGTCGAGGTCAGACGTCTCGACAGCAAGAAGGACAAGGAGACCGGCAAGATACCGTGGATATTCTATACGAGCGACGATATTCCCGCGTTCTACGTCACGCTTCTGCCGAAGGAAGCCAAGGAGAAGATAGACGCCCTCAAAGCCCAGAAGGACGACTGGAGCTACTCCGGAGCGCTGAAGGACCTCGCCATCGATCCCGCGGGGCTCAGACCTGCCGCGGCAAAGGTCGAGCGGCGGCAGACCTCGATCATCGCGATCATCACCGGGTCGCGGGGCGCGCTCATGAACCCGTTGGATGAGAAGGGCAACCTCAAGGCGACCCTTCCCCTGTATAAGACGCGGTTTAAATCCCCGGGAGCGCTATTGAAGCCCCTGGTCGACGTAAAGACGGACGGCTCGTTCGAAGCCTCGCTCAAACTGCCGCAGGGCATTGCCGACGGTTCCTACACCGTGACGGCCTTCACCGGGAAGGATGATAAAGCGGCCGCCTCGTTCAAGACCAGACTGCCGGCCGGAACATGGTACTTCGAACGCGCGGGCATGGCCATGAACATCTTCGGCCCCTTCTTCCTCGCCCTGGTCATCACCATGCTCGGCGTGCTCATGGGCGCCGGCGGCGGCTTCATCCTGACGCCGCTGCTGCTGTGGATCTACGGCCTGCCGCACGCCATCGTCGCCGGGACCGTGCTCCCGACGGTGCTGTTCTCCCAGGCCTCGGGCATCTACAACTACAGCAAGATCAAGTTCATCAGCTGGAAACTCGGCATCGTGATGGGCATCGCCATGCTGGCCGGCGGCTTCATCGGCCCGGTGCTCACCCAGCTCATCTCGCTCACCCAATTCAAGAGCCTCTTCGGTATCGTGCTGATCATCCTGGCGGGCCTCATGTTCTGGCAGACGCTTCCCGCCCAGGTCGCCAAAAACAAGCAGGAGCAGGAGATCCTGAAGCACCTCAAAAAACAGGCAGAACAGGGCAAGTGCGAGATCAAAAAATCCTAACAGGAAAGGGACATCACATGAACATTCAATTTTGCGGACAGGACATCAAGGCAAATCCCGTCATCGGCGTCATCGGCGCCTTCTTCATCGCCATCGCGTCGTCCATGTTCGGCTTCGGCGGCGGTCCCTTCATGGTACCGCTCATGACGGTCATCATGGGTCTTCCCATCTACGTGGTCGTCGGAAGCTCTCTGCTTGCCATCTTTTTCAACACGCTCATGGCCACGAGCAAGAACGTGTTCTTCGAGACCGTTGACTACAAGCTCTTCGCCATCATGGCCGTGGCCGCTGTCATCGGTGGCTACCTGGGACCGCAGATCGCGAAGCGCATCAGCCCCCTCTGGGTCAAGCGCGTGGCCGTGGTACTGCTCCTTGCGCTCGCGACACAGCTGCTCGGATGGTGGGGATAAAAGACCGACAGGGAGACACGGGGACAGGGGGACAGGAAAAAAGAAGTCGTCCGTCCCCGAATCCTAACGACCGTCAAGGAGAGACTCATGATCGATAGCATGACCATGCTGGACGACGTGGCGTTTGCCAAAGCCATGCTCGAGAAAAAGACGCTGACCGGAGCGGATCTCGTATTCGCCCTCCGGAACCTGCTCAGGATGAAATACTATCCCGTGGCGGTGAAGTATTTCTTCGACCAGACGGAGCTGGACGAGTTCAAAAAGACGAACGATTACAAAGTTTCGGCCCATCCCTTCACCTTCTGCCACTACCTTGCCGCCTCGCGCCAGCGCGGCGACATCCTGCTGAGCGGGGCCAAAGGCGTGGGCTGCACGAATGCTCACTTCGTCTGGGGCTGGAAGGACATCGATGAAGGCGAGATCAAGAGCCATCTGAAATATGCCAAAGACATGGCCCAGGCGGAACGGATCGTCAAAGCGAAGGACCGGCTGCCGAAGGGTCTCCTGGCCTTCGCCACGGCGCCGCTCCACAAGGCGAACTTCAAGCCCGACGTGATCCACGGCATGAGCGACGTGCTCCAGGCCTACCACCTGGGGAACGACTGGTCCGCGGCGCATGACATCTTTCCCTTTGAGATGACCATGACCATGAACAGCTCGGCCTGCCACGGCGTGGCCTCGG
>JAFNGD010000126.1:0-201 GCA_017885365.1 Nitrospirota bacterium | reverse complement strand
TGTGCAAGCTCTGCCCGTTCCTCGTTTGGACCAAACCGAAGGAATGATAGGGTCAAGGATCATCGTATCGCATGAACCTCGCATTGAGATCGGGCAGAAACAGATCAACATCGTGATTAACAGCAGATACGATCCAGAGTAAAAACAGTGAAGCTCCCTGCAGTAAACTGCAGGGAGCTTCAAGTGCCGGACAAGAAAAAA
>JAFNGD010000125.1 GCA_017885365.1 Nitrospirota bacterium | reverse complement strand
AGGACTGGAAACGCATGGTCTGGCCGATCCTGCGCGGGACCGCCATCGGCTCTGCGCTCGGCATCCTTCCCGGCAGCGGCTCAATCCTCGGAGCCTTCGCGGCGTACTCCATCGAGAAGAAGGTCTCGAAGCACGGGAAGGAGTTCGGCACGGGCGCCATCGAGGGTGTTGCCGCGCCGGAGTCGGCCAACAATGCCGGCGCGCAGACATCGTTCATTCCCATGCTGACGCTCGGCATTCCGTCGAACCCGGTCATGGCGCTCATGGTCGGCGCCATGATCATCCACGGCATCCAGCCCGGCCCCTCGGTGATCACCGAGCAGCCAGCGCTCTTCTGGGGCATCATCGCCTCCATGTGGATCGGCAACCTGTTCCTGATCATCCTGAACCTTCCGCTGATCGGCATGTGGGTGCGGATCATCATGATCCCTTACCGCATCCTGTTCCCTGCCATCCTGGTGTTCTGCGCCGTCGGCGTGTTCAGCCTCAAGAACACCGAGTTCGACATCTATCTCATGGCCCTGTTCGGGGTGCTGGGATACGTGTTCACGAAGCTGGACTGCGAGCCTGCGCCGATGCTGCTTGCCTTCATCCTTGGTCCGATGATGGAGGAGTATCTGCGGCGCGCCCTGCTGCTCTCGCGCGGCGACCCCATGGTGTTCATCACCCGCCCCATCAGCGCGACCCTGCTGGCGCTCGGCCTGCTGGCCATCATCGCCGCGAGCCTCCCGGCACTGTACAAGAAGCGCGCAGAGGTGTTCCGCGAGGAAGGCTGAGCCCTCGCGGCGGTTCCGTCCCTGTTCCTGCCATGATCAGCTTTCGCCACATCTTGACACGTGATCTCGAGTACATTCTTGAAAAAGAGCTGAGGAACCGCGTACTACGATGTCCGCTGGGCCTCGAGCTCTCCGAGGCGGACCTCCGCGGCGAGGATGAGCAGATCCATATCGCTGCTCTGGACGATGCTGGTCAGGTGATCGGCTGCGTTCTCGTCGCCTTTCCCGAAGGCACGGCAAAGATCCGCCAGATCGCTGTTGATGATGCGTGGCGCGGAAAGAAGATCGGATCAGAGCTCTTAGGCCGCGCTGAATTAGCGGTAAGGGAGCGCGGGCTCGGCCGGGTCACGCTGCATGCCCGAGTTGTTTCGCAAGGTTTTTTCGAGAAGCTCGGCTATAGGGCAGCGTCTAATGTCTTTACCGAGGTCACCATCCCGCATGTCAAGATGGAGAAGGACCTATGAACTCCCCGTCATCCTGGTTGACCGAATGGATGGCCGCGGCCGGAATCAAGCTCTGGGGCTTCGCTGACCTGCAATCATTCAGCACACCAGTCGATGAGGACGGCTCAGGCTTTCCCCGTGCAATTTCCTTCGCAATCCCCATGAGCCCAACCATCATGGCCGGCATCCAACAAGGGCCCGTCCCTTCCTATGCCAACGAGTTCACGCAGGTGAATGAAACGATTAACACCATCGGCGCGCAGCTTGAGTTGGAGCTGCGCACCAGGGGCCATCGGGCAATGAGCATGGCGGCATCATCAAGGATAGACCCGGAGCGGCTTATCGGGGAGTTCCCGCACAAGACCGCCGCAACCCGGGCGGGACTGGGATGGATCGGAAAGAGCTGCCAGCTCGTGACCAGGAGCCACGGACCGTGGGTCAGGCTGGGCACGGTCCTCACGGACCTGGAGGGCGCCTGCGGTCCGTCCATGGAGCGCAGTTACTGCGGTACCTGTACCCGGTGCGTCGAAGCATGTCCTGCAAAAGCATTAAAGGGCGCGCTCTGGCAGCCGGGGATGCCGCGCGAGGAGATTCTTGACGCCCATGCGTGCGACCGCTGGAAGAAGGAGCATTTCGCCGACTTCCTCGAAGGCCGCCTGTGCGGCATCTGTTCGTCGGTCTGTCCATTCGGAACGAAAATCCTGAAGGCTCAGGACCGGACCTGAGAAGGGCAACAGTCGCAGCATCATTATCCTGAGGAAGATACATGTTCGGACTCATTCTTATATCAGCGGTCACTTTGATGCACGTCTATGTTCTCTGGCGCGCAAGCTCGATTCCCTTTCTGCAGCGGCAGGTGACCGGGAAGAAGATCGTCATCGGAGGTTTAGCGCTCTGGTGCTTGTTCTTTGTCGGTCGTATCTACGGTCACGACAGTTCCGGTGCCTTTGCTACAATGCTGGAACTGGCGGGCATGAACTGGATGGCAGTGCTGTTCCTCACCACGGCCCCGATGCTCGCGGTCGATGTCTTGACCGGCTTTGGATCTTTTTTCCCCAGGCTTGCTCCGTCGCTGCGGGGAGTTGCGCTGATCTGCGGAGCAATGCTGTCGGTGACCGCCATGGTCCAGGGAATGCGGCCGCCGGTGGTGGACCGATATGAAGTGTAGCTTCCCGGTCTTCCTTCAAAGCTCGATGGAACCGTGATCGTCGGCATGTCGGACCTGCATATTGGGACAACGCTGGACGGGAAATGGCTGGGAAAGCGCGTCGACCAGGTCCTTGCTGAGCGGCCTGATATGATCGTTCTGCTCGGCGATATCTTCGAGGGACACAGCCCACCGTCGAAAGAGCATGTTGCGACACTGGAGAGATTGAAAGCACTGATGGGCGTCTGGGCTATCCTGGGCAACCACGAGTTCCATGGCAGGGACGACTCAATTATTCCGCTCTTCCAGGCCGCGGGCATCACGGTGTTGCGAAACGAGCGGGTCAATGTTCGCCCCGGCCTGATGCTTGCCGGAGTGGACGATCTAACGTCCCATCGCCGCTCAGGCCTGAACACCGATCTCGTCACCAGGGCGCTTGCAATACCGTCATTAGGAGCAACGGTCCTGCTCTCGCATACACCGTGGAGCGCAGAGCTTGCCGCGAAGGCAGGCGCGGGACTGATGCTCTGCGGCCATACTCACGGCGGTCAGATATGGCCATTCGGATATCTTGTCAGGCAGGTCTATCCGCTGCTCGCAGGACGGTACGATGTTGGTGGCATGACGGTCATTGTATCCCGCGGCGCGGGGACCTGGGGTCCGCGCATGAGGCTGTGGGAGCAGGGAGAGATAATCCGCGTGACGCTGAGAGCGAAGAAGAAGGAGGTGTAGGAGAATAGCAAACGATCTATCATCGGGTGGCATAAAGTTGCATTATATTGCTCTCCGGTAGATACCCTAAAAATACCCCGCTATTTTTCTTGCTCTGCCCAACATTTTTGGATATACTTTTTTCAATCGTTACAGACTCGGTTTGTAAAGTGGAAAATATGATTCAGTTGTCGGGCGAGAAGTACTTCCTGAAGGTCGCAGTCGATACAAACAAACGGATGGCGCATATTACATACAGTATTTGTGAACATTTCAGCATTTCGGGCCTGACCCGATGCGGACCGCTATACCGACGTAAGGCCCTCATTTGTAACGCAGTAGTCGTTGAGAAAAATTCTCATCGCGGAAGAGATGCCAAGGGATGGCAAGTTCAATTCTTTATCTCGCATCCAGCGATGTGTACATAAATAACAATACTATAAGGAGAAAACGATGCGTACGAAATCAATTTGGACGAAATTGCTGACTTTGATCTTCAGCGTTTCCCTGCTCGCTTCCTGCGGCGGCGGGGGAGGTGGAGGTACTCCTCCGCCACCCTCTAATGAAGGATCGATAACAAGCCCGGTGAATCTTGGTACGGCCTCAACGACCATTACCCATGCCGGCTCTATCAGCGCAGATGGGACCA
>JAFNGD010000124.1 GCA_017885365.1 Nitrospirota bacterium | reverse complement strand
TCCCCGTAGCTTGCTGCAGGGAGCTGCAATTGACAGCCATTCCCCTTTACGGTATCTTTGCTTCATGCGCACCCGTTCGCCGATCATGTTCCAGCCGCTCCTGTCGCGCGGTCGCCGTTCCCGCGGCCGTGCCGCCGCGCTCCTCGCCATCCTGTTCGCCGCACTGTTCGTTGCCTCGTCAGCGGCCTACGCCAAGTTCGATCCCTCCTTCGCCTGGACCACGCTCGAAACGCCGCACTTCCTCATCCACTATCACCAGGGTGGCGAGGAAATAGCCAATAAAGCTGCGGCCATCGCTGAGGACGTTCATGCCCGTCTCGTTCCGCGCATCAAGTGGGAGCCGAAGGAGAAGACCCGCCTTGTGCTCGTCGATGCCATGGACGAGGCCAACGGATATACCTCACCCATCCCCTACAACCAGGTCGTCCTGTTCCTCACCCAGCCGTCAGGAGGGCCCGGCTTCGGCCTCACCGCGTACGACGAATGGCTCAGGCTCCTGATCACCCATGAGTACACCCATGTCCTTCACCTCGACATGGTGACCAGCGGGCCGGAGGTGCTTCAGAAGGTCCTCGGCAGGATCTACTTCCCCAACCTGTTCCAGCCGGTCTGGATGATCGAGGGGCTTGCGACCTATGAGGAGACGGAGCAGACCAACGGAGGACGGGGCAGGTCGCCGGGAGCGGAAATGGTGATCCGCACGGCAGTGCTCGAGAACGCCTTCCCGTCGCTGGGGCAGGCGTCGGTCTATCTGGACTCCTGGCCATCGGGCCAGGTGCCCTATCTTTTCGGCGAGGCCTTCACCCGATATATTGCGGAGAACTACGGACGGGAGAAGCTCGCCGATATCAGCACCGTCTACAGCGGCAGATGGTTCCCGTTCCTCGTCACCTCCACGGGCAGGAAGGTGCTGAACACGGATTACCAGGACCTCTGGAACGAATGGCAGAAAGGCCTCGAGGCCCGGTACGGCAAACAACGGGATGAGCTGGCGGCAAAGGGACTGACCCGCTCGACGCGGCTCTCCGGCAGGGGATTCATGAACACGAACCCCGCGTATTCGCCTGACGGGAACAGGATCGCCTATGCCGTGGGTTATGGCGACGAGTATCCGGGCATCTATCTTGCGCGGTCTGACGGAAGCGGGGAAACGAAGATCACGGAGAATGTGTTTCCGGGATCAGCGTCCGGCACGTCCCTCGCGTGGGACCGGGAGGGGAAGAAGCTTTTCTACACCAAGATCGAGATCATCAGGAACACGGACTATTATAACGATCTCTATTATTATGACCTTGCGTCACGAAGGGAGGTCCGGCTCACGAAGGATCTCCGGGCGCGGGACCCCTATCCGTCTCCCGACGGCACACGGCTCCTGTTCGTCATGAACCGGATGGGCATGACGAGGCTGGCAATGCTGGACCTTGCGAAGGGAGGCAGCAAGCCTGCGACGGAAAAGGATATCATCCCGCTTACGCCGTGGGGAACGGAGCAGCAGGAAACACCCTGCTTCAGCCCTGACGGAAGCCGCATTGCCGTCGGCCTGTGGCAACCGGGGGGGTATCGGGACATCAGGCTGCTCGAGCCTTCCGGGAAGGTCATCGAGGACATCACGCACGACCGGGCGATCGATGTCGGGCCTGCCTGGAGCCGCGACGGGAAATACCTTTACTTCTCCTCTGACCGCTCGGGCATCTTCAACATCTACGCCTACGAAGTGGACACGAAGAAGTTGTTCCAGGTGACGAACGTCCTGGGCGGCGCCTTCTCGCCGTCGCCGTCACCGGACGGCAAAACGCTCGCCGTCGCGTCCTACAGTTCCCGCGGTTATGATATCCACACAGTGAACATCGATCGGGCCTCGTGGAATCCCGCGGAGCCCTATACCGACCGGTATCCTACGGCACCCTATGTCGAGAAGCCCGTGAATACGTCTTCCCGTCCCTACAGCCCGCTCTCGACGATTTATCCCCGGTTCTGGATCCCCTGGTTCGGGTCCAGCAGTGAGAGCGGGACCCTTTACGGCGCACTCACGTTCGGCCAGGACGCGGTCCAGCGCCACCAGTACACCGCCAGCGTGCTCTATGGCCCGAAGAACGGCCGGGTCTGGTACGGGATAGATTATTTTTACGACGGCCTCTATCCGACCCTGCACGTTCACGCATCGGACAACGACGTCACCTATGCGGACTTCCTGAAAGATGACCTGGGGACCAAAGACTATGTTGAGCGCGAGAAGAACCTCGGCGCGGCGCTTATCGTGCCGATCCTCAGGAACGCCCGCCAGCAAGCCCTGACGATAGGCTACCGGAGAAAAGAACTGTCGCATCTCACGGACCTTCCGCCCTGGGCCGGATATGCAGGCCCGCTGCCTGCCGAGGGAAATCTCGTCTCAGGCAGACTGGTATATCAGTACAACAGCAGCCGTCAATATGCCTACTCGATCAGCCCGGAGCAGGGACGTACCCTCCAGCTCGGGACGGAGCGGTTCGACCGGTCGCTGGGAAGCGATTTCGAATTTACGAAATACACCGCCGACTGGCACGAATACCTGAACCTGCCGATTAAGCACCATGTGCTCCTGGCGCGGGCCTTCGCCGGCACGTCCACAGGCGATGCGCCGCCGCAGGGGGCTTATCAGCTCGGCGGCGACAATCCGGGAGACATCACGCTCGGCCTCATTAACCAGACCGTCACCCTGCGCGGTTACCCGTCCAACGTGCTCCGCGGCCAGAAAGCCGCGCTGGGGAGCCTGGAATACCGGTTCCCGGTCACGAACCTGGAACGGGGCTGGGACACGAAGCCCTTCTTCTATCGAAGGCTGCACGGCGCGGTCTTCTTCGAGGCGGGCAACGCTTGGGACGGCACGTATCATGAGCAGGACCTCCGCCGGAGCGTGGGAGTCGAGGCGCGGCTCGACATGACCTTGGCCTACTATCTGCCGCTGACGATACGGTTCGTGTTCGCGAAGGGACTGGACCAGGACGGAGAGTCGCAGGCCTACTTCGGTCTCTGGGTGCCGCTGGAACTGTAGGCGGGTCAGAAGTCAGGAGTCAGGAGTCA
>JAFNGD010000123.1 GCA_017885365.1 Nitrospirota bacterium | reverse complement strand
ATTCCCTCCTTAAGGGTGGTTTTTTTGTTCTTGTTGATTCTAGGATACCTCCGGGAGGGAAAAAAGGAAATCGGCATTAGTTCTTACGGGGAGGGGTAATAGTTCCTAGGAAGAAGTTCGTAGGCAACGGGCAGGCGAGGATTAAGAAAGGTCCGATTCTTAGGAGGCTGCCCGCCTCTCGTTCTTGCGGTAGTTCGGGGGATTGTCGTGCAGCGGACCAGAAGTTGACATGAGCGCAGTACTGCCCAAAGCGGTAGTGCGGCTCTCGTTACCTAACATAATCGATGTTTCTGCTGAGCGCAAGGAGCGCGATGCCGTCGGCCAGGAGGGCAAGGTTCAGCACGGCGCTGATGCCATGCAGCTTTCGGAACTCCCTGCGGGCGGGCGAATCAGGCGCAGCCTTCTCGAAGGAGACAACCTGCTGTTTTATCTGTACCGCCTTCGGGTGGAGCGAGAACAGGACATAGGCGTTGATGATGACCGCGGCAACGAGCAGGAAGAGGGAGACGCGGAAGGAGCGCGACGCCTGGTCCGCGCCGAGCAGGAAGACCAGCAGCAGCGCTGCGGCGGACACGGCAAGGCAGAAGAGGAAGTAGCCGGGGAAAAGCTTGCCCACGATCTCACCGGCCATATCGCGGCCGTAGGACCGGAAGATCGCCGGCGTGACGATGAAGGTGAACAAGGCCATGCCGCCGGTCCAGAGGGCGAGGGAGAGGGTATACAAGGTAGCGAGGGTGAATTTCACCGTCATGACTCCTTGAACGACATCTTGAGTTCGTACACGCCGGAATCGAGGTGCTTTTCGACGATGAACCCCATGCTCTCGAACAAATGGAGCATGCGCTTGTTGTCCTGCAGCACCGTGGCGCTGAATCCCAAGAGGCCCTGTTTCTTCGCGAGGAAGGTGAGGTAGGTGAGGAGCTCGGCGCCGATGCCCCTGCCCTGGTACCCGTCCAGCACGACGAAGGCCACTTCGGCCCGGTGCGAGGCCTCGTCGATCAGGTATTGCCCCATCCCGACCGCGATCTCCTTCCCCTCCTCCTCGATCGTTGCGAGGATCGCCATCTCCCGCCGGTAGTCAATGGCAACGAACCGCTGCAGCCGCTCATGGGGCATGTCGGTCCGGCTCGAGATGAAGCGGTGGTACATGCTATCGTTCGTGAGCCGGTAGAAGAAGTCCTTCAGGAGGTGCTCGTCGTTCATCCGCACCGGCCGGAAGAACACGGCGAAGTCGTGGCGCGTCGTGCGGTGCGCTTCGAGGTGCTCCGGATACTCGCCGCCCTCGCCCGTGATGTAGAGCTGGTCGTGGTAGATGAGGTGCCGGCGCTTTGCCTCCTCGATGAGCATTGGCCGGAACTTCGGGTGGGCGATGGCGATCAGGTCCATGGCGCGCTCGCGGATGTTCTTACCGTGGAGGTAGGCGATGCCGAACTCGGTCACCACGTAATGGATGTCGCCGCGGCCGAGCGTGATTCCGGCGCCCTCCTTCACGAAGGGGACGATGCGCGACACCTCGCCGTTCTCCGCCGTGGACTGGATGGCGAGGATGGTCTTGCCGCCCGGCGAGAGGATGGCGCCACGCATGAAGTCGGCCTGGCCGCCGATGCCGCTGTAGAATATCTCGCCGATCGATTCGGCTGTGGCCTGGCCCGTGAGGTCAATCTCCAGAGCGCTGTTGATGGCCGTCATGTTGCACTGGCGCGCCAGGACCGTGGGATTGTTGGTATAGCTCACCTGCCGGAACTCGACCGCCGGGTTGTCATGCAGGTACCGGTAGGTCTCCCGCTTTCCCATGCAGAATGCTGCCACGGTCTTGCCGCGGTTCAGGTCCTTCCGCGAGTTGTCGATCACGCCCGCCCGCATGAGCTCCACGATCCCGTCGGTCATGAGTTCCGTGTGGACTCCGAGATGCTTCTTGTCCTTGAGATGCGACAGGATGGCGTTCGGGATGCTGCCGTAGCCCACCTGGATGGTGTCGCCGTCCTGGACGATGCGGGCGACGTACTTCCCGATGCGTTCAGCGATCTCGTCGGACACGATGGTGGTGAATTCCAGGAGCGGTTCGTTCCCCGGCACCAGGTAGTCCACATCCCTGATGTGGATGAAGGTCTCGCCGTGCACGCGGGGCATCTCTACGTTCACCTGGGCGATGACGAGGGAGGCGTTATCGACCGCCGCCCTCACGATGTCCACGCTGATGCCGAGGCTCATGAACCCGTGCTCATCAGGGAAGGAGGTCTGGATGAGCGCCACATCCACGGGGACGAGCTTGCGGTTGAAGAGCGAGGGGACCTGCGAGAGGAAGATGGGCGTGTAGTCTGCGAACCCTTTGTTGACCGCCTGGCGGGTGTTGTTCCCGATGAAGAACGAGTTGTAGCGGAAGTTGTCCTTGAACTTCTCGTCCCCGTATGGTGCAACGCCGAGGGCCCAGACCTGCAGGAGCTCGGTGTCGAAAAAGGCCTTGGGGTTGGCCCGGACGTACTCGATAAGGGACCGAACGAGGAGCTGCGGCTCGCCGCAGCCGGTGCCGATGAAGATATGATTTCCGGGATGGATCTTGCTGAAAATGACCTTTGCAGCCGCGAACTTTTCCGGGTACTGTTGAGATACTTTCTGAAGCCAGGGATGCATGTCTAATTCGGGCATGGGGATGTCTCTGGTAAAGTATAACATAAGAT
>JAFNGD010000122.1 GCA_017885365.1 Nitrospirota bacterium | reverse complement strand
GAAAGCCGTAGTCTTCGCTCCCTGTCTCGCCATCACTGCCCGGCAGCCAATCAAGATCGCCGTTCATTCTGGCAATAAACCCATCCAGGCTCGTTGCAATAAATACCGAACAGGTAATATCCAAGAGAGCTCCATCATGCCGTATGTGCGACTCGCGAAGCGAGGGGAAGAACGCNNGCCGTGAGGGGCGCATATCTCAGCGACCCTCTTGACATACTATTAGGTAAAGACAACTTCTCCTTTCGAATTATGGATGTACAATGTGAACTGCGTGGGTTCACAATCCGGTACTATCCGATAAAGGGAAGGAGAAGTTGCTATGAGAATTACACAAAATCTGTGCGAAATCAACTCGAATCAGGTGCTCGACGTATCCGTAGACGTTCACAAAGAAACTCTGAACTTCTTTTTCAGCCTGGAGGGCAAGGAATACCGCGACGAATGCCCGAACCACACCAGGAGCATCGAAAAGCGCCTGTCGAAATATCATGGTATCGCCCAGGAACAGGGCAGGCAGCGTCTCCGCCTGATCTGCGAGCCTACGGGTGATTACCAGAACAAGCTTTTGCGTACCGCGCGGCGGCAGGGTCATTTGACTTGCCTGGTAAATGCCGAAAGCGTGTATAAGTTCCGCGTGGTCGAAACCAATGACACCGGCAAGACGGATACGAAAGATCCGAAAGTCATTGCAACCTTGGGCCGACTGAACAAAGTAATCCGTCATCGGATGTTGAGTGACGATTACTTGGTGCTCCGAAAGCTCGGCAGGATCTATGACGAGCTGGAATCAGAGATCACCAGCCTGCGCTGTAGGATCGATAGGATATTGATCGAGCTTTTTTGCGACTTCTCCTTTACCAAGGACTTTCTGTACGGCAAATCAGGGGCCGTGTTGATCGATAGGTTCGGCTGCAACCCGTACCGGATAATCGATGCCGGATACGAGACGTTCGCAGCCACCATGAAATCGGCAGTTCCTCGTATCTGGCGAGATACGCTCCAGCGGCTCTGGCAGGACGCGGAAAGCTCGGTTCTGAATGAACTTCCGTTGGGCTATCGCGACGTCCTGGAGGAACAGTTCCGAGATCTGATCGCCGCATTCCGAAACAGGGAAAAACGGATGGAGCAGGTCGTGGAGCAGATGAAGATCGTTTTACAGCGCCTCAAGGATGACGACCCGCGGATTCCCCCGCCGACTCCCGGCGTGATCTCCGAGAAGAACCTTGCCAGGCTCCTGGCGGAAACCGGCCCAATCGGCGACTTCCGGAACTGGCGCCAACTCATACGATATGGGGGCCTCAACATCCGGATGCGGCAAAGTGGCAAATATACGGGCAAGAACCGGATCTCGAAGAAGGGAAGCCCCTTGCTCCGAAAGGTGTTGAACCATATTGCGCTGCCGCTGGTGCGACAGGGCTGTCTCTACGGCGAGTATTATCACAAGAAGCGCGAGGTTGATAAAATGCCGGGAACGAAGGCCATGACCATCGTAGCCAGGCATTTCCTGCGCAAGTTCTACGGCTGGTACAAATCTAGCGCTGCGTTCGATGAAAAGCGCTTCTTTGTCAGCGAAGGGGAATACCTGAAGGCTGCCTGAGAACGAGCGAATGATTACTTTGGTGGACCCTGGTCCCGAGATGACCGCTACGCCTTTGTAATCCCTTCGGGGAATTACCCTCTCGACAAACCGTCACTCGGGGCCAGGCGTTCCCAACATGGCCAATAAAGTATGGGCGTCCTGCGAAAGCAAGGATCGAAACCCGGTATGATTGCCAGTTGCGGAACATTTATCGCCGAAGACAAAGGAGAAATTATCAAAGATCGAGGGAGAACTGCGTCTTTAATCTTGACTATTTCCGCCTAAAGGTACGGCGTGGTTAATACGTCATTTTATTTCGATTCCACCGAGATACTATGTTTTATCTTCGAAATGCTCGTAATAAACATCGTATTTACCGCGCGGGATATCCGCTCTATCTATGTAACTCACAAAACCCGTCGAACTACTCACACTGCCTTTCTCTGGACGTGAAGTAAAAACACGAATGGCAATCTGAGAATCTTTTCGCTTTACTTCGATAGGACGCACTATCACAGCTGAATTATACTTGGCACTGTAGCATGTGACCGGCAAGACCCTCTTGCCTTCGTTTTCGAAGGGGACAGCGATTTGAATTCCCGTCGTTCTTGAGCTGCAGGCTGGAAAATTTATTTCTTGGATGGCAATATCACTGCCGTACCTCCTGTTCAGTATTTCCTCCAATGCATGGGTACGGAGTTTTCCCGCGCATAGCGGTTAAGCTTGTCAAACAGTTTTTCGGCCTCCCGGTATTGATCGTCTGCGAAGTCCTTCTTGGCCTTGTCCTCGTTATTGATAGAGCGCATGGACGTCTGGATCTTCTTTTCGAGGGCATCGCTGTAGGCCTTCCATTTAGCGCGCGAGTCGGCAAATTCCCTGTACAGGGAGGTCCACCACTCCCGGTCATGGCCACCGGGATGTTCGGGGTCCCTGGGCAGTTCTTCGAATACAACCACCTTCCGTTTTGCATCGATCGTCACCGAGTAGCTCGAAACAAAATCCAGTCCGAGGAGCCCGTCAAAGGCAGAGGAAATCGAGGCTATGATCGTGACCGGAACAAAATCGATTTTCGCACCGCCTACCTGTATCGTGTCGACGATCGATCTCACCGCCGGGGCAGAACCGCCGATCCCGCCGGTCGTAATGCGAAGCTTTCCTCGCTCTTCGTCGAAAAGCCCGATCTTTCCTGCAAGCTCGGAGGAGATCACTGTTCCCGGCGCTCCCGTGTCGATCGCCAGCCGGCCTGTCACGGTGCCATTGAACACGGCGTTAATAATCACGCGTTTGGCCGATCCCTCATAGGGCACGTACGGGACCTCATACCTCTTCGACTGTCGTTCCCCTCTTTGTTCATCAGGCCGATAATCCTGTTGGGGATAAGCGCCTTCAGACGGCCCAGCGGGCGTCGACGTTTCGTTTTCAAACGTTTTGCTCTTGACTTGGTTCCGGTACTGCTCAGGCACGTTTTCCAGAGAGTCTGAAATATGAATATTCCCGCCCGCGTCCGTCCATGTGTAATATTCGGTCGAATAGCCGAGGGGACAGAAGGAAAGCATCAGGGCTGCGGTAATGAGCAACATAAAAGACCCTCGTCGCAGATGCATAAAACCTCCTCAAAAAACAGAAACACACGTAATTGGGACTTCCTTACAAGAACGCGCGGGTGAGACGCGCGCCTTTTGCGCGGCGGACTCGACCCGAAGGTTATATTTGCACTGTTATTTTGTCTTTCTTATCTTTCAAATACAGACCTAATCGTGTTCCAGCAACAGAAATGCTTCCCCATACCATTGATAAAACAACAAAGTCAGCAATGAGGGTACCATCTTGAAAAAGTATAGTGATAAGGCCTGTGTAGATTCCAGGACTGATTAATAGATATCTGAGTAAAGATCGTTCACCAAGTGTCGGCTGAATTAAGTAACCTGAGATTGCGCTTCCAACAAACAAGCATGCTGGCATAACATAACAATGAGAAAAGCTAGGCCCAGAAAAGATTCTGCCGAGTGGCCGCTAGCTTTTTGTATTGGGACAATCAAAATGAAGACACTGCCAAAATACAGGGCAACGCCAATAACCCCACCTAAAATCACGTAAGCGATCTTCTTTATCATGGTTTACCTATCTCCGAATCTAACAAGTTATGGGATAGTTTTCCGCATTATAACAAAATCGGGACTGTGGTGTCATATGAATTGTCCGGATTCGGATATTATCCGTTTCTTTGCTAATTGTCTAATACGCTTTTTCGGACAGATGGGCACTTCTTGCCAATACCGATAACTGATATCTTTGCCGACTGAAAGGATGCAAAAAGCCCGCTCGATTACTGAGCGGGCTTTCGTACGAAGTAACGCGCAGGCTCAAGCCTGCGGCTACCAGAACCAACCCCATTCCGGCCCTCTCCCTGAAAGAGAGGGGGCCAACCTATTCCTCCGCTAGCCCGTACTTCTTGAGCTTCCGCCAGAGCGAGACGCGATCGATGCCGAGGATCTGCGCCGCCAGGGTCTTGTTCCCGCCTGACTCGTTCAGCACCCACTGGATGTAGGCCTGCTCCTGCTCGTCGAGGGAGGGGATCTTGCCTTCCTTCTTCCGGAAGGTCTTGATGCTCANNTCCCGTTGGAGAGCGCCACGCCGCGCTCGATGATGTTCTCCAGCTCCCGCACGTTCCCGGGGAAGTCGTAGTTCATGAGCAGGGCGATCACGTCCTCCGCGATCTCGGTGACCGGCTTCTTCATCAGCGTGGCATATTTCTTCAGGAAGAAATAGGACAGCAGGGGGATGTCGTCCTTCCGTGCGGAAAGGGGCGGGATGCGGATCGTTACCACGTTCAGCCGGAAGTAGAGGTCCTGCCGGAACGAGCCGTTCCTGACAGACTCCTGCACGTCACGATTCGTCGCTGCCACGAGCCGGACATCGACCTTCACGGGTTCGGTGCCGCCGACGCGCAGCAGCTCGCGCTCCTGGATCACGCGCAGGAGCTTCACCTGCATGGACGTCGGCATCTCGGTGACCTCGTCCAGGAAGAGGGTGCCGCCCGATGCCAT
>JAFNGD010000121.1:436-3564 GCA_017885365.1 Nitrospirota bacterium | reverse complement strand
TGAAGGAGTGGACCTCCAGATCGAGCCGGGCGAACGGGTCTGCCTGGTCGGCAGGAACGGGACTGGCAAGTCCACGATCATGCGGGTCATCACCGGCGAGGTGAAGCCTGACAGCGGCATGGTCGTGTTCCAGCAGGGGCTGCGGACGACCCTCCTGACCCAGGAAGTGCCGAACAATATCCGGGGCAGCGTATTCGACGTCGTCGCCGGCGCATTCGGAGAACAGGGCAGGCTCCTTGCCGACTACCATCACGTAAGCGCGCGGCTCGCCCATGACCACAGCGAGAAGCTGATGGCCGAGCTCGAGGACGTGCAGCACCGGTTCGAGGCCGCGGGCGGGTGGCAGATGCAGCAGAAGGTCGACGAGATCCTGACGCGGCTGCAGCTTCCTGAGGACTCGGAATTCTCCGAGCTTTCGGGCGGCCTGAAACGGCGGGTCCTGCTCGCGAAGGCGCTGGCCGGCGAGCCGGACCTGCTGCTCCTGGACGAGCCCACGAACCATCTCGACATCGTTTCCATCGCCTGGCTCGAGGAATTCCTGCTTTCCTACGGCGGGACCCTGCTGTTCGTGACCCACGACCGGGCGATGCTGCAGAAGCTGGCGACGCGGATCATCGACCTCGACCGGGGCAGGCTCACGAGCTGGCCGGGCAGCTACCTCGCCTATCTCGAGCTCAAACAGGCTGCGCTCGACGCCGAAGCTACCGAGAACGCGAAATTCGACAAGAAGCTTGCCGCCGAGGAGGTCTGGATTCGCCAGGGGGTGAAGGCGCGCCGGACCAGGAACGAAGGCCGCGTTCGCGCGCTCAAGGAGCTTCGCCGGGTCAGGAGCGAGCGGCGCGAGAAGATCGGGGCCGCGAACATACAGGTGCAGGAGGCCGAGCGAACGGGCAAGCTGGTGATCGAGGCGGACCGGGTGGGATACAGCTACGGCCACGCGCCCGTGATCCGGGACCTGTCCACGACAATCATCCGCGGGGACAAGATCGGCATCATTGGGCCGAACGGCTCCGGCAAGACCACGCTCCTGAAGCTCCTGCTTGGCGACCTGAAGCCCCAGCAGGGAACGATCCGGCTCGGGACGAACATCGAGGTGGCCTACCTGGACCAGCACCGGGCGCAGCTCGACGACGAGAAGACCGTGCAGGACAACGTGGCCTATGGCAGCAATTATGTTACGGTGAACGGGAACAATCGCCATGTCATCGGTTATCTCCAGGATTTCCTCTTCGCGCCGGCCCGGGCACGCAGCCCTGTGAAGGTGCTGTCCGGCGGGGAACGGAACCGGCTGTTGCTCGCGAAGCTGTTCACGAAACCCTCGAACGTGCTGGTACTGGACGAGCCGACAAACGACCTGGACATCGAGACCCTGGACCTGCTCGAGGAGCTGCTGATGGAGTACGCAGGAACGGTGCTGCTCGTGAGCCACGACCNNTCACCAGCACGCTGGTGCTCGAAGGTGACGGCAGGGTGGCCGAGTACGTGGGCGGGTACGACGACTGGCTGCGCCAGAGCCGGAGGAAGAAAGAGGAGCCCGCAGCCCCGGTCAGGACGGACGAGAAGAAGGAACCGCCGCGTCCGGCAGCGGCGAAGCAGCGCAAGTTGAGCTTCAAGGAACAGAAAGAGCTCGAGGAACTGCCGAAACGGCTCGAAGAGCTCGAGGCTGAGCAGCAGATGCTCCACGCGACCATGGCGGACCCGGCATTCTACCGCGAGAGCGGGAACAAGGTGGCATCGACCACGGCTCGGCTGGAGAACATCGAGAAGGAGCTTGCCGAGGCGTTTAGGCGATGGGAGGAGCTTGAGGCGCTGAAGGGGTAGGATGGAGCCGGCAGGACATCATAGGATATCGTTCGAGGGGAAAGACATCCCTCTCGACGAGAATGGCCACCTGGTCAACGGTGGTGACTGGTCCGAGGGTCTTGCGCGCTATCTCGCGGAAATCGATGGCCTCATGCTCGACGACCGCCACTGGCTCGTGATCCAGTTCATTCGTGAATACTTCGGCCGCTTCGACAGCGTGCCCATGCCGAAGATCCTGATCAAGGGACTGAACAGGGAGGCGGGGGAGGAGCGGTACGCCATGAAGTTTCTCTACGGGCTGTTCCCTGACCATCCCCTGCGCCGGGCCTGCCGGTACGCCGGCATGCCGCAGCCCGCGGGCTGCACGTGATACTGCTCCTGACCCGGACGGTCGTCCGGAAACAACAGCAGGGAAAAGCAGGTGCAGCGGGAGAAATGGATACTGANNATCCCGCACACATCGATCTGAGATTCCCTCGCGCTCGTTTCCGGACATGTAAAATCCGATCCGCACGAATTAAAAATAATCAGTATGGGGAAATGCCCAAAAGTATTATGGTGATTACACTAGACCCAAAGGTTATAGATCCAGAGTGCTCGAATAATTCCATGTTTTATAAGTACTTATATTTGGCATGTTAGTTGCTATTATCCATACCAATGACATTCCATTAACTTGAAATCTTACGATGAAGCGTTGCAATTATATGCAGGGGGCGGGATGAACACTATCAGGAGAATGAAATTGCCTCGGAAGAAAGTGATGGAAATGAATTATTTACTGATGATCATAGGCATGCTTCTTTGCGGTCTTGCTGGAAACGCAGGTGCAGAGAGTTGCGGGGCTAATATCATGTACGAGGGAAAGGGAGCGGGACAGGTCGTATTTAATGGAATGATGCATGCCGCGAAGGGTATTGCCTGTTCTGTCTGTCATGATGAGCGTGGTTTTTCATCTGCGCTCTTCGAAAAGAAGAAGGGTGCTACTGTAATTTCCATGAGAAAAATGCAGCTGGGTTCGTCCTGCGGATATTGTCATGACGGGTCCCAGGCCTTTTCCGCGACCGACTATCTCAGTTGCGCGAATTGTCACCATAAGTAGAAAAAACCTACCGCGATATTCCGTTCGCACGTTGGATGTCGCTCCTCGCCTGGTCAACAAGACCTCAACTCAACAAGGCCTGCACTACTTCCTGTTCTTCAGAAGATCTTCGAGGCCGGCGAAGGGCTTGTAGGTTGCTGATGGCTTGCCCGCTCCCCCCGGTGTTGTCTTTCCGAAGGTGCCTTCATCCAGATATTCCTGGTGCTCGTTGTCGTGGCAGTAG
>JAFNGD010000121.1:199-387 GCA_017885365.1 Nitrospirota bacterium | reverse complement strand
AGCGCCTGCTCGCGATAATCCTGCTCCCGCAGTTCGCGGTTCTTCCGAGCTTCAGCGATGAGCTGTTCCTGCTGATCTGGTCCCGTTCTCTTCGGTGGCATATTCATATCATATTCTCTTCAAAGGCGTCAAATTCTTCCTCCGCGTGCTCTGCGAGAAACGTCTTTGGTTCCGGCTTGTCCGGGTCA
>JAFNGD010000121.1:0-158 GCA_017885365.1 Nitrospirota bacterium | reverse complement strand
GCCGGGCAGGCCTTTTGTGTACCAGCAGAGGTGCTTGCGCATCTCGGGCACAGCGATGTCCTCACCCGCGATCCTAACCATGTCGTTCAAGTGCCGGAGCATGATGGACCTCCGTTCCTCGAGCGTGGGATGGGGCGGGACAATGCCGGTCTCGAGAT
>JAFNGD010000120.1:5273-5425 GCA_017885365.1 Nitrospirota bacterium | reverse complement strand
ACGGGATAATGAAGATTCGGTTACGCGTAAGAATACGGAACGGGGCGGGAAAAGAGGTGGCAGGATGACCAAACGGTATGTGGTCCGATCGATCCCTGCATTCTCTCTTGACGATGATCGTGTTCATATCCGCCTGTTCCTTCTCTGCTGCC
>JAFNGD010000120.1:0-5201 GCA_017885365.1 Nitrospirota bacterium | reverse complement strand
GCGCTTCCGCGCCGCCCGCCGCGCCCGGTGTGGGGACCGCGTTCATCGCGGCGAACAGGACCACCTGGAGCGAAAAGAAGACCAGGGGCTGTGCCGGGAGGCCGAGGCTCATGACCAGGGCGGTGAGCACTGAATAGCGGCAGGTCCATTGAAAGGCGCTGATGAGGAGCGTCAACGCCAGCCTTGCCTTACCGCGCGCAGCGATGAGACCGAAGATGAGCCCAAAATCGCGCCAGCCCTGTTGGAGCTTGCCACGGAGGCGGGGAGGGTCCTCCGGCTCCAGGCCGGTCTCTGTCCCCGTATTCCGGAAACCGACGCGGTTCTTGCGCATGAGCAGGAGGATCATGACCGCTGCGGCAATGGTCCCGCAGACTGTCCCGATGAGGGGTACGTTCAGCGAGGAGAGACCGCTTTGCACGAACGGCAGATTCCAGGAAGAGGAAACGGTGAGCGCGAGCGGGACCAGGATAAGGAACACGATGCTGTCCTCGATGCCGGCCAGAAGGGTGAGCGAGAGCGCCGTGCCTGCCGGAATGCCGAGCCGCACCATCAAAGCGGTCTTCACGGCGCTGCCGCCGATGACCGGGGGGCTGACCGCTGCTCCAAGCTCTCCCCCGATGACGACCCGGATGAGCTCGGGGTAGAAGATCTTCGCGCCCAGGAACCTGCCCCAGATGAACAGACGAAGCGAATCGGTGAACCAGGGAACGACGGCGAGGAGCGCGGTGAGCGTCAGGGTAATTGCGGACAGCGGGGAAAGTGCCGGCAGCGAAAGGGGGGTCGAAGAGAAGAACAGATAGAGCATGTTGCCTGCGATGCCGAGCGGGATAAGAAGGACGGCCCGTTTCAGGAGCGCATGAATCCCGTTCTTTGCCGGAACAGCAGGAGCACGCTCTGGTCTCTTATTTTCAACGNNCCATGATCAGGTCCCTTTTCTTGCGAGGACGTCACGGCGGTTTCTTTTCACCGCAGGCGAGAACGGATGACGGACACGATCCATTGTCACGGGTACGCCATATGTCCTGATCTGTCGATGCTTGCAGCGGCATTATAGATGCTGGCTGTTACAGGACTGTTACGGAAATATGAAGATTCGATGAAATCAAAGGTCGGATGCAAGGAAGCCCCTGAAGGATTTGTAGCCCTTCTGGGACAAGAGGGGGGGGTGCAGTGAACGAGCGGTGCCTTTTCGGTCGTGTGCAAGCACTGCATNNGCACTGCAGCGGCATCCTACGGCGCCGTGCGCAGGGACCAGCGAGAGCATCGGGTGTGCAGTTCCGTCGTACAGTAATCCCGCACCTGCGCCCGGCCCGGTTCGTGCTGGGGTCCCCACCTGTCGCAGACTATCCTTGCGTCAAGGACGAGCGAAGGGCAGACGACACCGCTCCTTCGCGCCATGCCGCGTTCGATGGGTGTGCTCTTTTCCGCGATACCTTCCTTCATGTTATCCTCCTCCTTGCGACAGTCAGTGTGAACCGGTCCTGGCTCGAGCGGACGGAACTTGCCGCACGGTCCGGACCCTGCCGTGCATGCGACCAACATAATGGATGTCATTGCGGCGATATGAGCGCCCGGTGAAAGTGCGATGNNCTCGGCGATTTGCTCGTATTTTTTATTCAACGGTCGGGAGATCATAAAGGAGACTTTGCTGTCCGCCAACCCCCCATGGGAACGCAGGCGCATGCCGCCTAATTTGGACAGGTCATGATTTTCTTTTTTCGTCCCCAGGACGGTCCCCTTATCGCCTATCACGATCAGATCCCCGATGCGATCAGAGGGAAGTTCAAAGCGCTTAACAGCGGATTCGCGGTCCATAGCTAATTCTACTCCGGGTAGTTTATTGATCGCATTCAAGNNCGTCAGCTGTGGATACCTGTCCGTTGAAAAAGACCGTAGCAAAAGATCCTAATGCGCCGTGATGTGAAACATAGGGATCGGTAATCGGCAAAATGACCTTTGTCTTTCCGGGCCCGAACTCTTTATCAAGCACATCCTGCAGGTAGATGACCTTTGGGGAACCATCAGCGTTGGACTTGTCATTCATGCCATGGTCGCCGGTCAAAGCGAGGATCGCACCGGAGGCGGCCAGGCGTCCGAACGCAGTGTCCAGCGAGCTGTAGAAATCGTTCGCCTCTTTGGTCCCCGGGGCGTATTTGTGCTGGATGTAATCAGTCAAGGAGAGGTACATGATGTCCGGCTTTTCCTGCTGAAGGATCTTTATGCCGGCCTCCAGCACAAAAAGGGAAAGGTCGCCCGAGTAGATATCGGGGAGGGGCTTCCCCACATATTCCAGACAATTGTCGATCCCATTCTCTTTCTTCGTGCATTTGTCGGCTTTCTCTGAAGAGAAGACGATCCCGTTCTTTATTTTGTGCCGGAGCATTTTGCTTAATTTGTCCTTTGCGGTGATGGCAACGACTTTGGCACCCTGCTCGGAGAACTTGGCCAATATGCTGTCGGCCCTCAGAAATTCCGGCTCATTCATCATGACCTCTTTGCCGGTAGCCGGATTCAGGAAATAGTTTCCTGAGATACCGTGCACCGACGGGGGAACGCCGGTGATGATCGATATGTTGTTCGGGTTTGTAAAGCTGGGCATGGCGCCATAGGCGATGTCAGAAAAGCCCTCGCTCGTGATCTTCTTCACATTGGGGAGCAGGCCTTTTTCAAGCGCGGCAGTTATATATGCCGGGTCCCCGCCATCTATGCAAACGATAACGACCGGGGAAGCCGGCCAGCTATAGCTTTTCCCGTTGACGATTATATGCTGGGAATGTTGACTCTCAGCGCCGCCTCCGATCGTTACCCAAGAACCGATGAAACAGGCGATCAAGGCCAGCACGAATCCGGTGATCTTTTTCATGTCGCTCTCCTTATGATGGGTTTTGTCATATGTTCCCTTGCAGTATCGGAGCTCGGACTTCCCGGCCCGCAGATACATCTGTATCAGCTACCGCTAACGATAAGCACAATGAACAGAAGCCCGATGAGCAGCCCTGCTGCGGTCAGACAGTATTGGATCACTTTCAGGATGGTCTTATTCATGTTCGATCACCTCCACACCGTTCTCCGAATAAGGGTTCGAATACCACACACTATGTCAAGGGGCGTATTCCAGAGACCGGGAAGCGATAAACATATCCGCAGGACGAGATATGTTACCGCTGCTGTAATAGACGTTCTTTAACAACGCTGCTGACAAGGATGGGAAGAAAGGCTGTCACTTTGATGTTTTTTTTCAATTCATCCAGGACCTCCCGATACGACCTGTTGACCTCTTCCGCAGAGATCCCGAGTTCGTGCACAAGTCTGTCAATAGCGCGGACGTGCGGATCGTTGTTTCTGTCGTACCGGTGGTGCGCGGTATCTCCTGCCGTCTGATTCTGCATGATCGTTCCTCCTTGTACCAAGGGCATGTCATGATGCTGCAGGCGCCAGCGGGATCTATGGTGCATAGATGGTACCTGAGGGGTGTTACAGGAGTATTAAGGAAAAATGAAGTTTCCGTTACAACTGCGACCGGCTGGCGATCAGGTAGGAATAGTAGTTTGCGGCGGGCGTGGGGATCCGTTTGAGGGTATTGAAGTCCACGCGGTACAGGCCGAACTGGGCATCGAGTCCCTGGAGCCATTCGTAATTGTCGATGAGGGTCCAATAGTAATATCCCCGTACATCGATACCGTTCCGGAGGCATCGTTCAACGACATCCACGTGGCGCTTCATATAGTCCGCCTTCCGCTGGGCATCATACGTTGCGATGCCGTTCTCAGTGACGATGAGGGGCAGGTTGAGCCGCGAAGCGTACCGGAGGACCTTCTCGAGGCCGCGGGGATGGACCTCCCACCCGATGTTCGTGAGGCCGTGGCCGTCGATGTCGAGGTGCCGCAGCTCGACGCCCATCTTCTTGAAGGGGTTGAAGCGGAGGTGGATCCTCGTGTAGTAGTTCACGCCGAAGAAGTCGAGCTTGTCCTTGATCGGGACCGCGATCTCCACGGCCTTGGCAAAGGGGAACTTGACGACGAACACGCCGGTCTTGAACGCGTTGATGATCGAATGATTGTAGAAGAAGTTGGCCGTCTTCTTCAGGAGCCGGTCGAGAGGATTCCATTTCTTCCAGGGCGCGAAGACCGACATATTGTGCGCGATGCTCACCTGGGCGTTGGGGTCATAACGGTGAATGATATCATAGGCCCTGCCGTGGCAGGTAAAGATGTTCTTGAGCGCGGCGAGCGCCTTGCCGACGTCGCGCAGCCCGGGGGGCGTGCAGCCTTCCAGGTAGCCGCCGAGCAGGATGACATAGGGCTCGTTGAAGGTCAGCCAGTATTTCACGCCTCTCAGTTTCGAAACGAGCCTCTCGACATAGCCGGTGAACTTCTCGACCGATCCATCCTCGTGCCAGGGATACTTGGTCGTGAACCAGAGCGGGTTGGTGAAATGGTGGAGCGTGACCATGGGCTCGATGCTGTAACCCCGGAGTATGTCGATGATCTCCTGGTAATGGGCCACGGCCTCGTGGTCCCAGACGTTCTCGCGCGGCTGGATCCTGCTCCATTCGATGGAGAACCGATAGGCGTTGACGCCCAGGTGCTTCAGGAGGGCGAGGTCCTCCTTGTACAGGCTGTAATGGTCGGTGATCGCTGGATTTTCGCTCAGGATGGCGTCCCAGTTCGTCCAGTCGGCATGGGGAGATCCCTCGAGCTGGAAGGCCGAGGTCGCCACGCCCCATTGAAAGTCCGGGGGAAAGGCCTTTGTTTTAGCTGTCACGTGTCCTCGCGTACCTCCCCCCGTCATCTCCAATAGACCACCATGAAGAGCAGTCCAGCGAACGCGATCATGATCAGGATGAGCTCTTCGATCTTTTCCCACCGGTTGTTCTTCATGCTGTTATCCATGGTTGACCTCTTCCGGGTCGTGATATTTTTCCGGCGAGAAAACGATCGCCAGGGTCCTGAGCCCGCCGATCACCAGGATCAGGGCCGAGAGCGCAACGATCATGCCCTGCTCCAGGCTGTGCTGGTAGAGCCCGATCATGATCTCGCGCAGCACGAAGACCAGCGCCGCGTCGGTGATGAACGTGATCTTCAGCCGGTGCACGGCGAAGTATTCGATGATGCTGCGCAAGAGCTCGATGACGATAAACATCGACAGGATGTTGGTCACCATGCGGTCGAAGCCGGCCGCGATGGTCTCGCTGCCGAACA
>JAFNGD010000119.1 GCA_017885365.1 Nitrospirota bacterium | reverse complement strand
CGCTCAAGGGGTTGGTAATCGATGACGGCAGCGGCGTCTCCGAGCGGAATCGGGTTTCAGCTGAGCAGCTGGTCGAATTTTTGAGATTGGCAGCGGGAAGACCGTGGTTCACTGACTTCCATGAAAGTCTCTCGAGGCCCGGGATGGATGGCAGATTAAAGGACTTCGGATTTCGGTCCGAGCGTATTCGAATGAAGTCGGGACAATTAACCGACGCCTATGGCCTTGCCGGATATATAGACCGGCTGGATGGTAAAAAAATCGCTTTTGCCTATCTCGTGAATGGATCGGGGCTGGACGCACCAACAGCGACTTCNNGGAATGCGGAATAAAACCGTCGTTAGTCGAATTGATCATCTGACTTAGGCCCAATTCATTGCAGAGAAGGGAATATGGACGCTAAAACGAAAAAATATCGTAATCTGCTGCTCATATGCGCGGCGCTTGTCATATCATTCCTCGCAGCACCCCGCACCTCCTGCGCCATCGGAGCCTGCTCCGAGGTCAAAATCGAGATCCTCCAGGAACTCACGCTGGAACGGATCGCGTTCGACGCGAAAATGGTCATTACGAACAATGTTCCCGACAAGGACCTTACGAATATCCGCGTAGATGTCCAGACCAAGGATAATGACGGGAAAGTGGTGGATTCCCTCTTTTTCGTGCGAGTTTCATCAGTGAAGAACATCGCGGCCGTGGACGGAACGGGAACCGTGAAGGCTGCAACAGCAGCGGAAATACACTGGTTGATCATTCCGTCACCGGGAGCAGGCGGAAAAGTTTCGACCGGTCAGATATACTGGGTGGGCGCAACGCTCACGTACACCGTGGCAGGCAAACAAGAAGTTGTGACGGTGAACCCGGACAGGATCATCGTAAAACCCGAGCCCGAGCTCATTCTCGATTACTTTACGCCTTACGATGTGCTTGGTGACAATCCCTTTACCTCCCAGGTTGAAGCTCCGATTCCGTATCCTTTGGCCGTTCGCGTTTTGAATGCCGGGTACGGTCCCGCTGTAAACCTCAAGATCGATTCGGCCCAGCCGAAGATCGTCGAGAACGAGCAAGGTTTGCTCGTGGACTTCAAGCTGCTCGGCTCCGCTGTGAACGACAGCGCGGTCTCTCCCTCGCTCACCGTTCCTATCGGGAATCTTGACAGCATGAAGGTTGCTACGGCGTATTGGGAAATGATCTCGACTCTCAGCGGCCGGATCACCGAGTTCAAGGCCACGTTCTCCCATGCTTCAGAACTTGGCGGCGAGCTTACGTCGCTCTTAAAAGAAACAAACACCCACTATCTGACGCACCGGGTCAAGGTGAACCTTCCGGGCAGGGACAATCTTCTCGATTATCTTGCGACCCAGGCCACGGACACCACTTCGAATCCCGACCTTCTTCCCGACTCCATCTATGAATCCGAGATTCCGGGCAATACCGGGAAAGCCGAGGATGCGCGTTCTTCGGTCAGCGTGGTAAACGTCGTGACGACACCGAACAGGCCCATACCTTCCTCACCTGAGGTCCTGATGTCTGTTCAGACAGGCACAACGGGATGGGTCTATGCGCGTCTTTCAGACCCGGCCCAGGGACTGCTCAATCTTCTTGACGTGGTTCGTTCCGACGGCGTACATCTTGACCCGCATAACTTCTGGATTCAGGAAGGTCTTGATAAAGATTATCAACGCATATTCACCCTGAACTTGCTCGATTACCGTGGGGATGCGAGCGCGTCGGGATCCTATAAGCTTGTTTATACTCCGCCCGCAGCAGACAATACCCCGCCGAGCACGAAGATCATCTTCGACGGGCCTGCAGCCGGAACCGATCCGACCTATGTTCTTGCGCCCGCGACGAGGATCATCCTTCTCGCCGAGGATAACAGCGGCGGGAGCGGTGTGGACCAGATGCTGAAGAGCGTCGGGACGGATACAGTCTTCACTCCGGCATTGCCATTCACGCTCGCCACAGCAGGGACGTACACTCTCCAGTATTACAGCACGGATAGAGCAGGGAACATAGAAGCAGTGAAGACTGCCACTATCATCGTGGACAGCGCAGCGCCGTCGATCACTACGTTCCAGGCATCGCCCGCGACAATCACGCCCCTTGCTCCCAAGGGGCTGGCAGCGGCGCGGACAACGGAATTGTCGCTGACGGCAACGGATGATCAGGGAACGCTCCAGGCGACCGTTGATATTGCGAAGGGCGCGACCTTCTCTCCGGCCAATGTGGTCAGGACGTTCAAGGCAACGCTCATCAAGGATGTGGAATCCCGGTTAACCTGGGACGGAAAAGACTCCCTGAACGTGATCGTCCCCACCGGCGCCTATACGGCCCGCCTGAGCGTCACCGACGGCCTGGACAGCGGTTCCACGACCACGGTGTCTTCCCATACCGCAACCATGACGATCCCGATCACTGTTGCCGACTGGTTCACCGGGCAGCCCTTGGATCCGAACCTGACCGGAGCACAGCAGCATCCCAGGGTCTCGGGCACCCGCGCTGTCTGGCAGGACAACCGGAGCGGCAGCTGGCAGATCTACACGAAGGCCACCGGTAGCGCGAACTCGACCGTTGTCACGTCCGGCGCCTTCGACCATCAGTATCCGGCGATCGACAGCAATATTATCGTGTGGCAGGATAATCGGAACGGCAACGGGGATATTTACGGCTATAATTTAACAAGTGGACAGGAATTCGTGGTGTGCAACGATGCCGGCAATCAGGAACGGCCGGTCATTGCCGGTAACTGGATCGCTTGGCAGGACGACCGGAACGGCAACTGGGACATCTATATCTATAACCTCACGACCCATGAACAGATACAAGTCACCGATCATGTTCGTGATCAGATGCACCCGTCTATCGCAGGTGCGGCCCTGACGTGGGAAGACTACCGGCACGGGCTTGGAGAGATATACACCTACAACCTCGGCGGCATGACTGAAACGCGGTACACCGTGGACAACTACAGCCAGACGCTGCCTTGGGCCTCGGGAAGCACCCTTGTCTGGACGGACCAGCGGAACAGTCAGCGGGACATCTACTTCTCGCCAGCGCAGGGCAATGAGGTCCGCGTGACGTACGGGGCCGGGGACCACTCCCAGGCGACCCTTGTGGACGGCGTAATCGTGTATACGGATTACGAGGCGGGAATAAACGATCCCAACCTCTCCTTCTATGACACGCGCTCCGGCCTCGGCGCGCTGCTGACGGCGAATCCCGCGCGGCAGGAAGAGCCCAGCCTTGGCACGGGCGTGCTCCTGTGGAAGGACGACCGGGACGGCGTAAGCCAGATCTACTGGTCGGCCTTCCAGGTGGAGGCCGTTCCCATCGCGCTTGAAATAAAGCCCGGGTTCAACCTTATCGCGGTCGGGGACAAACTCGCAAAAGCATATCCCACGGCGAGTCCGCTGGTCGCCGCCAATCCTAACGGGATCGTGATCGAGAAGATCGTTGGCTACAGCAGTCAAAACGGGATGTACCTGGATACGTCAACGGGAGCCGATATCGCCTTGCAGAAGGGCATTGCGATCGGGGTCTATGCCAACGGGAGCGGTTCTCTTGAGATTGCCGACAGCGGAGAATCCGGCTTGTATACGCTGCTTCCTGGGACGAATTACATCGGTATGCTCACGGTCCCGAACGGTTACACTGCTTACAATATGCTCGAATCCATCGGCTTTCAGAATATCCAGAGCGTCAGGAGATTCAACAGCCAGACCGGCCTCTGGGAGAGCGCGTCAGTGCGTGATGTCTCAGGCACTCAATCGGCTGTGGGCGTCAATTTTGTTCTCCGCCAGGGTGACGGCCTGATCATCATGATGAAGCAGCGGGTGGATGGGTGGAAGCCGTAGAAATGGCACGTACAGAGTACAGAGTACAGAGTTCAAAGTGGTTAAGCTTTCTTGTCGTTTTGTTCTTGTGTACCGGCACCGCGCATGCTGCCGCATGGCAATGGATCGACGGTCCCCGGGTTCAGAGCAAACTGAAGGAAGGCAGCGGATTGTGGCTCATCGATGTGCGGAACGCGGCCGCTTATGAAGCAATTCATATCGAGGGCTCCGTGAATATCCCGCTGGATGTTCTTATGCACAAAAAATTTCCCGCGCAGAAGACGCTCATCCTTGTCGATGATGCTCTTGGTCAGAAGTCGGCACGGGAAGCGGCCGATGCGCTCGCCAAAAGGGGACAGGAACAGGTCTCGGTGCTCGAAGGCGGCATTCCCGCATGGAGGATCGAAGGCCTCCCCCTGGTTGAGAGCACAACGTCTGTCCAGGGCGTGACCGCAGACGAACTCAAATGGGCGCTTGCACAGTTGGTGCCGTTCAAACTCTACGATCTGCGGAATGCAGGGGAACGGGAGCGGGAACAACTGCAGGGCAGCGAGTCAGTTGAGGGAAAAACCATTGTTGAACGGGTGGAGAAACTCAAGACAATGCTGGCCGGCAACGAAAAGAAAAAGGACCTTGCAACAAGGATAAAAAAGCCGCAGCCGATTGTTCTCGTCTTTTCTGCGTCCGATGACGCAGAGGGATTTACGCGGAAGGTCCTGCAGGGGACCAGGCGCGATATCAGGTATCTTATCGGCGGATATGAGGCGATGATTTCGGAGAAACTGCGGGGCCAGCAGACATCGGGGGCCTGTCCGACCTGCCCGGGGAAAGGACGATGAGATCATGAGAATGAACGCTGCTCGAAGACAGGCGATCATGAACGGAACAGGGCGTTCTGTACCCGTCGTCACGACGGTTGTTATGCTCCTGCTACTCTTCTCCCTGGTCGCGTATGCCGTGCCGGAGACCGCCTCGGTGCGCGTGACGGACGTGACGGCTTCTTCCTTCTCGGTCGTCTGGATGACCGATGTCAGCGCCGCTCCCGATGTCGAGGTCTATGTTGACAGCGCCATGCTTCAGCGGGTGACCGATGGCCTGACCGTTACCCCTCAGCCCACGGGCAGCAACAGGGTCGCGCAGGCGGCGCAGGCGAAGGGGATCATGAAAGTAAGGGTGGCGGGGGTGCGGCCGGCGACGACATACTACGTCAGGACGGTCACGAAAGACCCGTCGAATCCCTCCAGTGTCGCCTATTCGACGCTTCAGCAGGTGACGACGGCAACGAACGTCGCGCTTTACAGCATGGTGAGCGGTACGGTGAAACCGTCCGCCAACGACCTGGCGGCGTTTCCCGTGTACGTTCGTCCAACAGATCAGGCTGCAGAACCAAGACTGGGCGACCTTGTCATCCTTGAGGACCCTGCATCTCCCTATCCAATCAGCGCATTTGTCGGAGACGGCGTTCTGTCGCCGGAAGGCCTGCTGGACTTGAACAACCTCTTCGGGATCGAGGGAGCGAGCCTTCACGTTGCGGGCGGAGAAACGATCACGCTCAGGACGTATCGAGCCGGAAATCTTTCGACGCTTGCTCAATACCGAAGAGTACCGCAGAACAGCGCAGTCGTGTCCGTTGTCACACCAACGACGGGATTCTTTGCGGACATCAACCTCGACGGGAAGGTGGATGACAGCGACTTCGTGCTCTTCAAGGCC
>JAFNGD010000118.1 GCA_017885365.1 Nitrospirota bacterium | reverse complement strand
TGACGCTCTGTACTTCGGTACAGGCCGGTCAGGTGTGGTGCCTGACCGGCGACTCGGAGGTGCAAGTCCTCTATGGGCCTTGATGGGAGGAACCATTAGCCGAACAGCAAGGGTGTCCGGGGCGACCCGGAATCTGAAGGAAGCTGTAAGCAAAGTCCCGGCCTGACGAACAGAAACCGCATAGAGGCAGCCACATCTGGGCGAGAGGGCGATAAGACTCAAAGCCCGATAACCATCCGGAAGGTGTGGAAGTAGATGCGGCGGGTATATGGGATGAAGGTCAAGCGTCTTACCCTGGGAGGTCTGTCGATCTGCCACTGGCTAGCGTGGTCGCAAGGCTACGCGATGGATCGGCAGAAGTCAGCAGAGGCCGTAGTAGTCCCGCTACCGACGGGATGAAGGGCCGAACCTGTCGGACTGCTTGAGACCAGATCTCTACCTGTTCTGAGCACAAGCCTCGCAAGAGGGCCTGAGCTGGAAGTAGCGGACGGAATCCGCGAGGTAAGGCTGGGTGCTTATAGGACAGGAGGCGACGAGGTCACTGAAAGAGCGGAAGGACAGGAACCGCCGTATACGGAACCGTACGTACGGTGGTGTGGGAGGACGGCGGGGGCGACCCCGCCTCCTACCCGATCACGTTGTGTTCCGGATGATAGGTCGCTGCTGCGATGAAAGGACCGCATCGGACGGAGGTCGAGGAAGATGGGAAAAGCAATGCCACTGATGACCTTGACGGTAGCGCTGCTGTTGTTCATTGCTGCCCCCGCTGCGGCAAAAGATGGCTTTTCTCTTGGGGTCAATGAACTGTTCAACGACATCAGCGGCGACATAAACTCTCCCGAATTGGTCAATTCCGGCAACGGGCTGGGACTGCGCGGAGGGTTTGGCTTGAACCGATACCTGTCGGTCGAAGCAGGGCTCTGGAAAACAAAGCACGATATGAAGAACGGCGGGACGACAGCCGACCTGAAGGCAGGCACGGTGGACCTGAAGATCAACTTTCCCCTCAGAGGAAGCCAAATCGAGCCATACCTCCTCGTTGGCTACGGGAGCTATACCTTGGAGAACAACGGAATTTCCGAGGACGGAAAAGGCACCAGGTTCGGGATCGGCCTGGACATCTATCTGTTCCCCGAGCTGTCCTTCAATGTGGGCTTGACGCGCAACAATGTCACGTTCACGCACAATAACAATGACGTGGATGGAAAGATCACGACTCTTGATTTTGGCATCACCTACCACTTCATCTAAGCAACGCTTCGCGGCATGACGATAGCCGGCACCAAAGGTGCCGGCTATTTATTTGTCCTAAGGCGCGCCATGTTCTTCACATGGCTTCCTTTCCAGTACACCCTCCCGCAGTTGCCGCAGCGCCAAAACTCGTTTATCGTTGAAGACACATGATCAGGAACGAGGTCCCGTGCTTCTTTTTTGTCGAACGTGGCCAAAGGCGCGTTGCAGACCGAGCAGCGGGTCAAAGCTTCCTGATCGGACGTAGGGAAGAGTGCAAGTACCTGGCTGAGCTGTTCTTCGACCAGATCGCTCTGGATCAGGATGTGATCGCTCGCGAGCGGGCGGGAGGCAAGGCCTGTGTCACGGGTGAGGATAACGCGGCCCTGCTCCAGGGCGAAGCGAAGGATCTCGTTGTCCGCGAGGGTGTGGTCATACAGTACATCAAAACCGAGAAGACGGAGACGCTTCGCGAGGCTGCCCAGCATGGCATCGGCGATGAACTTCATAGGACCTCACATCCGCCACAGAGACACAGAGAGTACAGGAACATAAAAAGGTTAGAATTTAGAAAGCTAAGAAGTGAATGTATTTACCGATCTTGATGCCTTTCGGTCATAGTCCTTACCAAAATTGATCATCTCTCTGTGTCTCTGTGTCTGCATTTCAGGAGAATCTTCTCAGCCTCAGCGAGTTCGACACCACGCTCACCGAACTGAACGCCATAGCGGCCGAGGCATACATGGGGTTCAGCAGGCCGGCTGCGCCGAGAACGGGATACAGGACCCCGGCAGCAATGGGAATGCCGATGACATTATAGAAGAAGGCCCAGAACAGGTTCATTCGGATAGTCCTCATGGTCCGGCGGGACAACCGCATGGCAGTAGCCACTGCACGAAGGTCGTCCTTGATCAAGGTGACGTCCGACGCCTCGATGGCAACGTCCGTACCCGTGCCGATGGCGATGCCGACATCGGCCTGCGTGAGGGCAGGGGCATCGTTGATGCCGNNCGCCGACCATTGCGACCACGCGGCCTTCTGCCTGGAGCTTTTTCACCATATCCATCTTGTCCTGAGGGAGCACTTCGGCCAGTACCCGGTCGATGCCCAGTTCCTTCGCGATCGCCTCGGCGGTCCTGCGGTTGTCGCCGGTAAGCATCACGACCTCGAGCCCCAGCGTTTTGAGTCCCGCCACGGCCTCTTTCGAGTGCTCCTTCGGAGTGTCAGCAACGGCGATGATGCCGGCAGCCTTTCCATCAATGGCAACGAACATAGGCGTTTTCCCCTTGGAGGAAAGAAGTTCCGCGTCGTGGGTCAAAGATCCGAAGTCAACCTTCCGGTCCGTCATGAGCTTTTCATTTCCGAGAACCACTTCTTTGCCCTTCAGTACAGCTCTGATGCCATGACCCGGGAGGGCCTCGAACTCATCAGCCTGTTCAGGCAAAGCGCCACTTTCGATCGCTCCGCGTACGATCGCCTCGCCGAGAGGATGTTCCGAGCCCTTTTCGGCCGATCCTGCCAGGAACAGCAGCTCCTGTTTGCTCAAACCGACGGTGATAACATCAGTTACCTTCGGCTCGCCGCGCGTCAACGTCCCGGTCTTGTCCAGAACTATAGTGTCAATCTTCTGTGCATGTTCAAGGCTTTCTGCGTTCTTGAAAAGAATGCCAAGCTCCGCACCTTTGCCCGTTCCCACCATGATGGCAGTGGGTGTTGCCAGTCCCATGGCGCAGGGGCAGGCGATGATGAGCACGGCGATGAAGTTCACGAGCGCGAAGGTGAACCGGGTCTCCGCTGAACCGAGGAAGAACCAGACCAGGAAGGTCACAAGTCCGATGGAGATGACCGTTGGCACGAAAATACTGGATATGTAATCGGCCAGCCGCTGGATGGGAGCTTTCGATCCCTGGGCCTCCTGCACCATGCGGATGATCTGGCTGAGCATAGTGTCTTTGCCGACCTTGGTCGCCTCGAAGGTGAAGGAGCCGGTCTTGTTGATGGTCGCGCCGATGACCGTATCGCCCATCTTTTTCTCGACCGGAAGGCTTTCGCCGGTCAGCATGGATTCATCGAGCGTTGAGTAGCCGTTCCGGATAATGCCGTCAACGGGGACCTTTTCGCCCGGCCGGACAACAATGAGTTCGCCTGATTCCACATCTTCGATGGGAATGTCCTGTTCTTTGCCTTCCCGAACGACCCGTGCAGTCCTCGGCTGGAGGCCCATGAGCTTTTTTATCGCTTCGCCTGCTCGTGATTTCGCGCGCGCCTCGAGGAACTTGCCGAACAGAATGAGCGTGATGATGACTGCGGAGGTGTCATAATACGCGCCGCCGTGACTCGCGTGAGCGCCCAGCAAATGAGGGAAGAAGGTAAGTGCCGCGCTGTAACCGTACGCAGAACTCGTGCCCACAACGACCAGGGTGTTCATGTTCGTGCTGCCGTGCTTGAGGGACGCCCAGGCGTTCTGGTAGAAGTGCCTGCCAGCCCAGAACTGGACCGGCGTGGTCAATGCGAAAAGGATGTACCACATGGTCCGGCGGGGGAGAAGGGACAGGCCGGGTATCATGTCCTGCATGCTGCCGATGAAGATCAGCACGGACAGTGCGGCGCTCGTGATGAGCTTGGTGCGAAGCTCGGAAAGCTCGCGTTCCCGCGCCTCTTTCTCTATCTCCAGCGCTGAGCGGCCTTCCGCCTGCTGGGGGAGCTTGAACCCGGCCTTCTCGATCGCCCGGCGGATATCGCGCAGGCCGATCTGGCCGGGAACGTACTCAATATCCACGGTGCCTGCCGTAGCGTTCACCGCTGTTTTCAGCACCCCATCGATAGCCGTCGCGATCTTTTCGAGCTCCTGCACCCGGGAAACATCGAGGTCAATGACCGGGACCGTGACCCTCTCCGTGACCGCCTGGTAGCCGGATTCGTAGATGCTGGAGATGAACTGCTGAAGTCCGATGCTGGCAGGATCGAACTCGATCACAGCCTTCTCGTTCGCGTAGTTCACGTTTGCGCTCTTGACGCCCGCGAGCTTCGAGATGTCCTTCTGGATCGCCGCGGCACAGTTGACGCAGGTCATGCCTTTGACCGGGATGACGGTTTTTTTCGTTTCCATGGGTTATACTACCACAAAGACGGTTTTAGACAAAAGAAGGAAGAGTGAAAAAGGACTATTGTAAAACACGATTTGATTGTGGGGAAGAGAGTAAGTAAAAAAACTCCCTAACCACGCGTGTTGCGCTGTTATGGAGCTGGCAAAAAACATTCCATGGGACTTCAGTAGTAACGCAGGATAAATAAGAAAAAATGTTCCCGGTCCAGCTTACTTCCTCTTATAGAACGGCAGTTCGACGATCTTGGCAGCGATCTCCTGGTCCTTCACTTCGATCTCGATCTCCTGGCCGGGCTGAGCGTAGCGCTTGGTGACATAGCCGAGGCCAATATCCTTCCGGCGATGGGGGGAGTGGACGGAGCTGGTGGCGATGCCGATTTCGCTGCTCTCGGAGAAGATTGTCGCGCCGGACTTAGGCAAACCCTTATCCAGCAGTTCGAAGCCGATGAGTGTCTCCTTGACGGGTTCGATCTTGCTCTTCACGATGGCGTCCTTGCCGATGAAGTCCTTCTTCAGGTCAACGACGGCCATGAGGCCAGCCTCAATCGGAGATCGGTTCTCGTCGATGTCGCTCCCGTACATCACGTAGCCTGCTTCGAGCCGCAGCATGTCCCGGCAGGTCATGCCGCAGGGGAGGAGGCCTGTGCCCTTACCGGCCGCCAGAATTGCAGTCCAGAGGTTTGCTGCCTGGTCTGCCGGAAGGAAGATCTCGTAACCCCGCTCTCCCGTGAGCCCGGTCCGTGAGACCGTGACGGGTATGCCCGCCAGTGTGATCGTTTTGGCCTGTTTCTGCTTGATCTTCTTGAAGTGTTCTCCGGCAACAGCTTCCAGCATCGCGTCGGCCTTGGGCCCCTGAAGGGCGAACTGCGCGAGTGTACCTGACAGGTCCGCCACCTGAACGTTCTTGCCGGCGTGTTTTTCGATCCATTTCAGGATCTTTTCCGTGCAAGCAGCGTTCGTCGTTACGAGGAACCGCTTGCCCGGCTGAGCGGGTGGAAGCTTGAAAACGATGACGTTATCCAGGATGCGGCCGGACTCGTTGCAGAAGAGACCATACTGGGCCGAGCCTTCGGTGAGCTTGGTCGCGTTGCGGGTGAAAAGCGACTGAAGCAAGGCTTCGGCTTCGGCGCCCGAGACCTCGATCCTCCCGAGGAAGCCCACGTCGAAAAGGCCTGCTGCGGCCCTGACCGCGTGATGCTCATCAGCGGGGTCTGCGAACTGGGCCGGGACCTGCCAGCCCTGGAACTCGGTCATCTTGACGGCCTGTTGTTTAAAGACAGGATGCAGTGCGGTCTGTTTCATCGGTCGCTCCGATCATCATTCGTCGTTGCGTTCAGCCGGCACAGAGCCGCAGGTTATTCCTTGATCCTGAAGCGCTCGGGATCGCGCTTCGGGTCGGAAAGATGCTGGAGGTCCTGGGGTTTGAAGGCGCCCTTCTCGGTGATGATGGCCGTGATGTACCGGGCCGGGGTGACGTCGAAGGCCGGGTTCAGCACGGTCACGCCGTCCGGGGCGATCTGGGTCTTGCCGAGGACGTGGGTCACCTCGCGGGGGTCCCGCTCCTCGATGGGGATGTCGAAGCCCGTTGCGGTGTTATAGTCGACGGTCGAAAAGGGGGCCGCTACGTAGAAGGGGATGCCATGCTCCTTGCACAGCACCGCCAGGGGATAGGTCCCGATCTTGTTGGCCACGTCGCCGTTCTTCGCGATGCGGTCCGCGCCTACGATGGCCAGGTCCACCATGTCGCGATAGAGAAGGTAGCCGGCCATGTTGTCGGTGACGAGGGTGCAGGGGATCTTCTCCTCCATCAACTCCCATGTCGTGAGCCTGGCGCCCTGGAGCACCGGTCGGGTCTCGTCGACGTAGACATGGATCTTTTTGCCCTCCTCGACGGCGGCCCGCATCACGCCCTCGGCCGTGCCGTAGCCCGCTGTGGCGATGGAACCGGCATTACAGTGTGTGATGATGTTGTCCTCATCGGACACGAACGCCGCGCCGAAAGCGCCGATCCTTTTATTCGTTGCGACGTCCTCGTCGAGCATCTTCTGCGATTCCTTTACGAGCATATCGCGGACGGCGTCGAGGGACTGTTCCTTGTTCTTCTGCACGAACGTCTTGATACGCTCGATGGCCCAGAAGAGGTTCACCGCCGTGGGGCGGGTGGCTGCCATCTCCCCGCAGATGGCCTCGAACTTCGGCCAGAACTCATCGAAGCTTGCCGCATCCACCTGTCTGGCGCCGAGCGCCAGGCCCATGGCCGCGGACACGCCGATGGCCGGTGCGCCGCGNNGTCTGGTCGAGCATCATGACGATGCCGTTCTTCCACTCAACAGTGGGGATCATGAAAATCTCCTTTTCGGGAAATAACGCGATTCGATGGTACTACTATAATGGAAGGCGGCCTGCTTGTCAAAAAGAATAAGGCAGGAAGGGAAGAAAAGCGTCAGGAACAGCGCTGGACCGCAAGCGTCCCGGAACGGCCGTCCACGGTGCCTATCACCAGGTCGCAGACCGGGATGGAAGAAGGGTCTTTCAGAAGCTCTGCGGCCAGGTCGCGCAGCAGCACAAAGCGCACAACCCGGTCCTTTGCCTGCTCCAGGAAGCTCCGGAACAGGGCAAGGTACTTCATGCCTTCAAGCTCGGCATGAATGGTCAGGATGTTGGGTGTGTCCGTCCTGAGCAGGGACAAGTAGTGTTCCACAAGGAGTTCTTCGGGATACTCGGGACGGCCGAGCAGCTCATCGAGCGTCGGGAGCGTGGACGGTATTTGCAGCGTCTTAAAGGTCTTGCCATCGCAGCGCGGAAAGAAGGGATGGGTCCCGCGTCCGTCGCTGGCGTAGAGGAGGCCTGCCTCGTCGTATGCCGCGAGGCTTAACGCGTTTGCCTGCCAGCCTGCGGCTCCTGCGGTCCTTGCCGGTCCGCCGAATATGCGCGCGAACTCCGTCCGCGCCTTACCGAACTCCTCACGCACCTCCGAAGCGGTCATCTTCATCAGCCCGTCCTGCCAGCGGATGTGGTCATAGCAGTGGATGCCCGGCTCATGCCCTTTGTCCCGGACCTGACGCATGACGGCCTCGTTCCTCCTGCCAACATGAGGACCGGGAATGAGGACGCCGTTCAGCAGCGTCCGGACGCCGTAGACGCTCACGACGCTGGTCCTGGCCACCTTGGAGAAGAAGCCTGGCCGGAAGATGCGCTTGATGGCCCTGCCGGTGTTGTCTGGTCCCAGGGAGAAGAGGAAGGTGGCCTTGATGCCGAACTCATCAAAGAGGGCGAGGAGGTTCGGGACGCCGATGCGCGTACCGCGGTCGGTGTCGATATCGATCTTGATGGTGAGTACTGATTGGTCGCTCATGAAGATCTATAAGATCGAAAGAAGGAATAACTTAGGCATCACCGCGAAGGCGCGAAGGACGCAAGGGAGATCTCGAAAACAGAATATATTGATTTTACCCCCTCGCGACCTTTGCGCCTTGGCGGTTCCAGAGATCGGTCTGCTGTGTCCGTGTCCTTCTGCCGGGAATGGATACTAATCCAGCTGTTGCGACGGACGCGCCAGATGGTAGTCCAGGGTCTTCCGGAGCGCCGCCGTGAAGTCCGTCGTCGGCTTCCAGCCGAGGTACTGCTCCATGTTCCTGACAGACGGGACACGGGTCTGGATATCCTGATAGCCTGCGCCATAGTAGTCACCTGAGCTCACGGTCACGATATTCACGGCATCGGCCATCTTCGCGTAGGCGGGATAGGTCCTGATGAGCTTGATGAGCGTCTCGGCCAGCTCCTTGATGGACATGTCGTTTTTCGGGTTGCCGATGTTGAAGATGCGTCCGTCGGCCGCGCTGTCCTTGTTCTCGATGATCCGGACCAGCGCGTCGATGCCGTCGTCGATGTAGGTGAAGCTGCGGCGCTGGGTCCCGCCGTCCACGAGCTGGATGTCCTTGCCGCGCAGGATGTTCCCGATGAACTGGGTCAGCACGCGCGAGCTGCCTTCCTTGGGCTCCAGGATGTTGTCCAGCTTCGGGCCGATCCAGTTGAAGGGCCGGAAGAGGGTGTATTTGAGGCCGTGTTTCATGCCGTAGGCGTGGATCACCCGGTCCATGAGCTGTTTGGAGCAGGAGTAGATCCACCGCGGCTTGTTGATGGGGCCGAGCACGAGGTTCGAGGTCTCCTCGTTGAACTCGGTGTCGGTGCACATGCCGTACACTTCGGAGGTGGAAGGGAAGACCACCCGCTTCTTGTACTGAACGCACTTCCGGACGATGTCGAGGTTCGCTTCGAAGTCCAGCTCGAATACGCGGAGCGGGTCCAGCACGTAGGTCGCGGGCGTCGCGATGGCCACGAGCGGGATGACCACATCGCATTTTCGGACATGGTATTCGATCCACTCCTTGTTGATGGTGA
>JAFNGD010000117.1 GCA_017885365.1 Nitrospirota bacterium | reverse complement strand
CAGGTCCAGGACCGTGCGGAACATGACCGCGGCCTTATCGAAATCAAGGTCGACCTTGTACGCCATGCCCATGTAGTAGTGAAGCCGGGCATTGTTTGGTTCCTTATCGTTAGCGGTCTTGAACTCGCTCTCGGCATCCTTGNNTCAGGCCCTTCGCCTTGCCCGGCTCCTTGACCATCTGGAGACTATAGAGCCGGATCATGCCGATCCGGGCCTCGATACCCTTTGTTTCGTTGCTCTTGGCCTTCTCCATATTCTCGAAAGCGGCCTTGAAGTCTCCTTTCTGGCCAAGAACGAGACCCTTCCCTATGTAACCAAGCGGCGATTTCGGATCAAGATCAACGGCCCGCTGGAATTCCCGCATCGCATCATCCATCTGGTTCTTGTCAAGGAACTTGAGTCCCTGATTATAATGGTACTCAGGCGTGTCCAGTACCGACGTCGAAGGTGCCGCCTTGGGGCCGCATCCTACAGCCACAAGGGCAACGATGACGATCATCAGGGTCATGAGCCGCTTCATATGGGTAAACATTGCGAACCTCCGTTCGTGTATTTTTTCCGTCCTCTTCCACGGCCTCCCGCATCTCGAGGGTACGCCGCGGAGCGGGTGCTTAATCAACCAGGATGATCACCTTGCACTTTTCCAGGAAGCTCAGGTTCTGTGCGGCACCCTGGAGCATGGCGGCATCGGCATTGGAGATGACCACATCGACCCGTGCATCGCCCGAGGCCTTGATGGCCTTCACGAGGAGCGGCTTGTCGGTGACCCGGGGGTTCTGCTGCGCCTGCAGCGGGTCCTTGAGGTAGCCGGCCATGCCTTCGCGGACTGCCCAGTCGCGGTTGATCCATGCCGAACCATAGACCTCCTTGCCGTCCTCGTTCAGGACCTTGGGGGCCATGGCCGGCTTGATACCGAGCCCGCGGGCGTCAACGATGAGCCCGGTAAATGCCTGGCCGGTCACACCGGGCATCGCAACAATGCCCGTCGGCGGTGCTGCCGGCGGGGTCTTGGGGAGCAGCGAATCGGCGAGGGCACCGGTCAGCTTCATTCCCACGGTGACCTCGACCGATCCGTCGGACATATATTTCTTGTCCATGACCATCGCGCCCTGCACGAACCCGCTGACCTGGGTACGGATCACATCGCTCGTGACCATGAAGTTCTCCACCGTCGTNNGCTGCGCGCTCTGCCATGGCACGGGCCTGAGCCGCGTTTGCCGGCTGAGCCGGAGGCGCTCCGATGCCCACCGCGGTGATCACGCCTGTCGTCCAGTCGATCTTGCCGGACGATCCGACCGACGTCTCCACATCCTTTACCGTGCCCACAAGCTGGGCAAATGCGCTACTGCCCATCAATGTCATGATAACCACTGCCAGCATTACAACAAATGAAACGTTCTTTCCACCACGCATGGTATACCTCCTTCGGGATTAACAAAAGTATATAAAATATTTATCGAAGAACATGACCTGACAAGGACTTCCTGCCGATCGCGAAACAGCTTTATGGCTCACCTCCCCCTTGAATGTCGATCCTTATTCTTATATTGATTATATGATAGAATTTCACAGAAAGCAGGGCAAGTCAAGGTACAATTCACCTTACACTGACCGGGGAACAAATCTCGGTGGTCTGAACAGACACAGGATATAAGAACTAAGATAAAAATATACCCGAGCCTTCTGGGATTGTCAAGGTAATCAACAAGATACCCTCTCTTGCACATAATCCATACGGTTCTTTCGGAGCACATCATCAGAAATCGATGCCCTTCTGGGCGGTAACGCCGTCATCATAGGGATGCTTCACCGAACGCATTTCCGTAACGATATCTGCCATGGCAATAAGGTCGGGATGAGCATTTCTGCCTGTAAGGATCACATGCAGTTTCTGCGGCTTGTTCCTGAGATGCTCAAGAAGCCGTTCCCGGTCGATAAGCCCCAGATCTACCGCAACATTGATCTCATCAAGGATGACGATATCCCAGTAACCCGACGATATCCGCTGCTGGGCCAGGGCAAAGGCCTCTTCGGCGGCTTTCTTGTGGTCCGGCAGGGGGACCGTATGCCCCGGAATGTTCACGAACCCCCTGCCCGTCGTGATCATCTCGAAACCCGGTTTGAGCAGTTCAGCGGCGCGTTCTTCTCCGCTGTCCGTCGGGCTTTTTACGAACTGGATCATGGACACATGCATGTTGTGTCCGCATGCACGGAGCGCCGTGCCGAGCGCCGCAGAGGTCTTGCCTTTGCCGTCGCCGGTATAAACGATGATCAGACCCTTCGGCATCACTTGAGGCGCGATTCAGCGGCCTGCCAGTTGATATTGGCGAAGAACGCCTCGATGTAATCGGCCCGCTTCAATTGATAGTCGGTGAAATACGCATGCTCGAAAACGTCCATGATCAGCACCGGGATACAGCCGGCAAGATGGGCGACATCATGTTCGTTGATCCACGAGTTGAAGAGCCGGTCCCCGGCTGCATCGTAGTACAGCGCCACCCAACCGATGCCCCGCATCGTACCGCAGGCCTTGAATTCCTTTTCCCAGACCTCAACACTGCCGAACTCCTTCTCCATCTTCTTTGCAAGTTTCCCGGACCTGTCGATGCCGCCGGCCCCCTTCATGTTCTCAAAGTAGAGCTCATGGAGCCGCATGCCGTTGAATTCCCAGCCGAAGCGGCGCTTCAGCTCTGCAAACTCGGGTGTCCCCGTCTTTCCCTCCTTCAGCATCTGCGCCAGCGTGTCGGAGACCTTGTTGGTGTTCGTTACATACCCCTGATACAGGGTAAAGTGGTTCTTGAGCAGCGTTTCGCTGAATCCCTTCAGTCCGACCAATGAGCTGTAATCCTTTGCAGTGTACGGCATGGCGTCCTCCTGTCAACGATATGATTGATTTGATCTCGCTTTTGATTATCATAGCACCTCATCTGACAAAACTCAAGAGCGTCCCCTCTTGCTGATGAGATTGCGCAGGAAGAATGACTCGATTTTGCATTTCCGGCATCGACATTGTATAATGCCGCTATGACAACACGGTCGTTCCTTACCTTTGCCTTCCTTGCATTCATGGCGGTCCTCATCGGCAGTGCTGTGGGTTTTGTCCTGTATTCCGCCTGGGACCTTCCTGAGGTCCAGGCACTTGAACATTTCAAGCCGAGCATCACCACCCGCGTCTATTCTGACTCGAACCAGCTCCTTGCGGAATTCTTCGTCGAGAACCGTACTCCCGTGCAGCTTGCCAGCGTGCCGGAGGTGCTCATCAAGGCGCTCATCGCCACTGAGGACACCAGGTTCTATTCCCACAGCGGCCTTGATTACCGCGGTATCGCGCGGGCAATCGTTCGGAACGTACGGGCCGGAAAGGTCCTCGAGGGGGGCAGCACCCTGACCCAGCAGCTCGCGAAAGTGCTGTTCCTGACCCCCGAAAGAAGCTACCTGCGAAAGCTCAAGGAAATGGCGCTGGCCCTCAAGATCGAACAGCGGTATACAAAGCAGGAGATCCTTACCCTCTATCTGAACCAGATCTATTTCGGAAGCGGTGCCTACGGCATCGAAGCGGCAGCACAGACCTATTTTGGGAAACAGGCCAGGGACCTGAACATTGCGGAATGCGCGCTCCTCGCGGGCATTCCCCGTTCGCCGAAGTATTACTCGCCCTTCAGATCGCGCGAGAATGCCCTGGCCAGACGGAAGCACGTGTTGGACCGGCTGGTCAAAACAGGGATCATCTCTCCGGCACAGACTGAAGAAGCAAAACAGGCGCCGCTGCCTGCGCAGCCGACCATCCAGCACAAGGGACCCGCGCCGGCGCCCTATTTCGTAGAATATATCCGTCAGAAGGTGGAGGAGCGGTTCGGTTCCAGCATCCTGTATTCCGGCGGCCTGAACATCTATACCAGCATCAACAACACCCTCCAGGGATATGCGGAACGATCCATGCTGACCGGTCTGGAAAGACTGGAGGCAAAGCTGGACCGGAAGCAAAGGGACCATCGGCCTCTCCAGGCCGCCATCATCGCCATTGAACCCTCGACGGGCCATATCCGTGCCATGGTTGGCGGCCGGGATTTCAATAAGAGCCAGTTCAATCGCGCCTGGCAGGCATTGCGTCAGCCGGGTTCGGCGTTCAAG
>JAFNGD010000116.1 GCA_017885365.1 Nitrospirota bacterium | reverse complement strand
CGCATCGACTCTGGTATATTAAAGATTCTGAGCCTCATCGCGTCCAGTGATCCGGTATCCCGCCGCCGTGGGGCCGCGCGGTGACGTCATCGCCGGCAGGAAAGCGATCCACCATGCCGCTCAAAACAAAATTGACCATTTTATTCTCGGCCTTCACGCTGATACCCGTCATTCTCTTCGGCGTGATCGTTTTCTCGCGGGCGGGCGCGATCCTTGAGGCGGTCCGCATAGCGCAGCTCAATACCCTTGCGGACGTAATGAAGGACAAGATCGACACCTATTTTCGAGAAAGCAGTGACGACATCAGGACCGCCCAGGCCATACCGGGCATCAGTGAGCATCTGTCGGTCCTGAATGCTTATCGGAAGGACCGCGCACACCCCGCCTACCTGCGGGCCAAGCAAGCCCTGAGCAATCTGCTGAGGCCCTTTCTCAGCGTGCCCGGACATATTGATGTTATGCTGGCCAACAAACAAGGGACCATCGTATTCGAGAGCAATCCGGTGCATGTCGGCAAACACCCGGAGGTGCAGGACAGGGACGGGTTCGATCAGGGCAGGGAGGGCGTCTATTTCACTGATGTCTTTCTGAGCCCGGAAGCGGAGAACCGACCGGCCATTCTCGGCATGGCCCCGCTCCGGGACGGGCAGGGAACCTTTATCGGCGAGATCATTTTCGAGATCGACATGCAGCAGATCTACTCCTTCCTTTGGGAACACACGGGTTTGGGATGGACCGGCGAAGCCTCGATTGTCAGAAAGGAGGATTCCAGCGTCCTTTTCCTGAGCCCTCTGAGTCACATCGCGGACGCCGAGATGCAAAAGAGGGTGGCCCTGAACGATACGACGGCGTATGCGGAACAAATGGCCGCTTTAGGCCAGGCCGGATCGGGATTTGCGCGCGACTATCGCGGTATGGACGTGCTTGCGTCGTGGCGATACTTGCCGTTACTGCGGTGGGGGCTTGTGGCCAAGATCGACGCCGCGGAGGTATTTGCCCCCATGCATCAGCTGCGGATCATCATCATTGTGGTCGGGGTCTTCATGATGGTCCTCGGGGTCGTCATCGCCACGGCCATCGCCAGGGCGGTCACCGGCCCGATCCGCCGTCTCCAGCAAGGGGCGGCGGCCATCGCGGCAGGCGATCTGAGCCACCGCGTCGGAACTGCCGCGAACGACGAAATCGGCAACCTCTCCAGGGCCTTCGACGCCATGACCGTCTTCCTGCAACAGGACCGGGCGGCGCGGAAGCGGGCCGAGGGAGAACTCCGCGCGCTGAACGAGGACCTGGAGCAGCGGGTCAAGGAGAGGACGGCCCGGCTTGCCGAGCAGTCGAGGAAGCTCGATGCCTTCTTCCGCCACTCGATCACGCCGCTGGTGTTCCTTGACCGTGATTTCAATTTTATCAGGGTGAACGATGCCTATGCCGAAGTCTGTTCACGCATGCTTTCCGACTTTGAGGGCCATAACCATTTCGGCGATTATCCCTCCGAAGAGCTGAAGAAGGAATTTCTCAGGGTCGTCAAAACCAAGATGACCTTCTCTGCCGCCGCCCGGCCGCTCATCTTTCCGGACCATCCCGAGCGGCGGACGACCTACTGGGACCTGTTCCTCTATCCCGTCGTGGACGATGCCGGCGAGGTGGATTTCCTGGTCTACGCGCTGAACGATGTCACCGAACGAACGCAGAACAGAAAGCAGAATGACGTCACCGATGCGCTTCTGAAACTGTATACCCAGGCCGTCTCCCGGAAAGAGTATCTTGATTCCGCCCTGGCCGTCATCCAGGCCTGGAGCAACTGCAGCCATGGCGGGATCAGGATCGCGGACAGGAACAATAACACCATCGCCTATTCAGCCTGCGCGGGGTTCGACGAAATGTTCCTGGCATCGGAGAACATGCTTTCCCTGGACAACGACACCTGCATATGCACCCGCGTGATGTTACGTCAGCCGGAGCCGCAGGACCGGAGTGCCTTGACGCCTGAAGGTTCGTTCGCTACGAACAATTTGAGGAAATTCATCGAAGCGCTGTCCGCTGAAGAGCAGGCGCGCTTTCGCGGCGTCTGCGTGCAGTCAGGTTTCCGGTCGCTCGCGGTGATACCGATCCGTTACCGTGAACGGGTCCTGGGAATCATCCATCTCGCCGACAGGCGCGAGGGTCTGTTCCCGCGCCAGAACGTGGAATTCCTGGAGCAGCAGGCGATCATTATCGGCGAGGCGATCCTCCGGTTCACCATGGAGGAAGAGAGCGCGCGCCTCGTATTTGCCGTGGAATCCTCAGCGGAGGCGGTGGTCATCACGGACCCGAAAACCGGCGTTATCCTGTACGTGAACCGCGCGTTCGAGCAGATGACCGGATATGCAAAACAGGAAGTGGTCGGGAACGTTCAGCATATCCTGGACAGCGGAAAGCACGATGCGGGGTTCTATCAGGAGATGCGAAAAACGCTCAGGCGCGACGGGTCCTGGCGGGGCATCCAGATCAACAGAAAGAAGGATGGGACGCTGTACTCTGAGGCCAGCACGCTGTCACGCGTCAACGGACCATCGGGCGAGATCATCAACTATATCTCCTTGAAACGGGACGTGACCGAAGAGATGCGGCTCCAATCCATTGCCGAGTCCGTCAATACCATGGACAATATCGGGTATGTCTTCTCCGGTGTGCGGCATGAGATCGGAAATCCCATCAATTCGGTCAAGATGCTCCTGGCCGTCCTCCGGCACAAGCTGGACAGCGCTCCCCGGGAATCTCTTCAGGAGTACATCGACCGAGTGTTCACGGAGATCGGCAGGGTGGAACATCTGCTCAAGAGCCTGAAGAGCTATAATCTCTATGAGACACCGGAACTAGCCGCTTTGGACATCGTTCCGTTCATCACGAAGTTCATCGGGCTTCTGCAGGAGGACTTTGCAAACAAGGGGATCACCATCACGACGCGTTTTGCCGATGACGTGCAGCAGGTGATTGCCGATGCCCGGGCGCTGCAGCAGGTCCTGCTCAACGTCATGACCAATGCCGCCGACGCGCTCGCGGGAAGGAGCGATCCCACCATCACCGTCGCGGTCAGGAGGGAGTACGGACGCGTGCTGATCATGACGGCGGACAATGGCGGCGGCATGACCGAAAAACAGCAGGCCGACCTGTTCAAACCGTTCTACACATCGAAACAGAACGGTACCGGGCTCGGCATGGTGATCGTAAAAAGGATGCTTGCAAAAATGAACGGCGCCATCGAGGTCAGCAGCGTCGCGGACGCGGGGACCGTCGTGAACATTTATCTGCCGGAGGGGGGCCATGGCATTCAGCAGTAAGAAAACGCTTCTGGTCATTGACGATGAAAAGATATTCTGCAACACGGTCCGGGAATACCTCGAGAACGACAGCCTGGAGGTGCTGGCTGCGCACACGGCTGCGGAGGGCAT
>JAFNGD010000115.1 GCA_017885365.1 Nitrospirota bacterium | reverse complement strand
CGTGGCGACCGGTAAGTTCGTAGTCTCCGCTTTTGCGATGCTGCTGCTGGTTTTCATGACGGATTTCGCTAAGATCTCCCTTGCCACCGACCACGTGCGGCCATCCAAGAACCCGGAAACATGGAACATCGGAGGCTTCGTCGCGGTATCCGTGGTGCTTGGCGTCGCGATGGTTGCTGAAACGCTGTTCCTCTTGTGGATCGGCTGGTCGCATTTCGGTTTAGCAACCAACAACAATGCCCTCACCACCTTCAGCTTTCTTATGCTGCTCTACTTTGCCGTATTCTCCATCGTGTCTGCACGGGAGCGCCGCTGGTTCTGGACGACGCTGCCCAGCAAGACCTTCCTGTCCGCCCTCACGGCGGATGCACTCACGGGCACCGTCCTGACGTTCGTNNATGGCGCGTTCTTAACGCCGTGGCCAAGAAACCGGTCGATGTAACCACGCAGATCGCCAAGCGTGCCTATGAACTGTACGAGCAGCGAGGCCGCCAGGATGGTCGAGCAGTTCAGGACTGGGGGCAGGCGGAGCGGGAGATTCGGAAAGATGAACCCCATAAATAAACAGAATAGCTTGCTTGAACAGCGAGATGAGGAGTGTAGCACGATGATAAGTTCAGAGATCACGGTTGCTGAATACTTGCTCACCCGGCTGAAAGAGATCGGGGTGGATCACCTCTTTGGGGTGCCGGGAGATTTTGTCCTGGGTTTCTTCAACCAGGTGCTGAAGAGCGGCCTGAAGTATGTCGGCACATGCAATGAACTCAACGCGGCCTATGCCGCCGACGGCTACGCACGTATTCGGGGCATAGGGGCATTCTCCTCAACCTACGGCGTCGGAGAACTGAGCGCCATCAACGGCGTGGCGGGAGCATTCGCCGAACGCGTGCCGGTGGTGGTGATCACCGGCTCGCCTGCGACGATCAATTTTCGCACCCGGCCGCTGTTGCATCACACCCTGGGCGATTATCAGATCCCCTTGAGGATGTATGAGAAGATCACTGCCGCCTCAACCCAGCTCCTTTCCGCTGAAACGGCCCCGGCCGAGATCGACCGGGTGTTGTCGGCGTGTCTTTCTCTTCAGCAACCGGTTTACATCAGTCTTCCCTCGGACATGGTGATGATGAAATGCAACCGGCCGAACGCTTTCCTCTTCCCAGCGCCCGCCCCCAGTGATCAGGATGCGCTCGGGGAGGTGATCAAGGAAGCGCTTGGAATGCTGGATAAGGCACAGAAGCCGGTTGTGATCGGCGACGTGGAGTTGATACGCTTCAAGCTGCAACGGGAATTCGCCGGTTTTCTCGACAAAACGGGCTTCCCCTATGTCACCATGATGTTGGGCAAGACCGTCCTTTCAGAGCACCACCCGCAATTCATCGGCCTCTTTGAGGGAGATCGGAGCCGCGACTACGTACGGAATCGAGTCGAGTCCGCTGACTGCATTCTGCAACTTGGGGCCTTGATGACCGATTTTAACACGGGCGGCTTCACCACGAACCTCGACGATGCAAAGACGATCAGTGCCAACATCCGCTCCGTGAGGATCAAACACCATTATTACGAGAACGTGTATCTCCGTGATTTTATCCTTGGGCTGACGGAAAAGCTTTCACGACGAGATCCCGCAACACTGGAGATCCGACGTGCCGCCGACGGCTGCGTACACCGGCCCACGGAGCCGTACCGGCCTGATGCGCCGAAACCGCTTACCATCAAGCGTTTCTTCGACCGCATGAGTCATTTTATTGAAAACGATTCAATAGTCATTGCCGAAACAGGCGTATCCCTCTTCAGCGCCGCGGAGATGCTCATGCCGGAAGGAGCGACCTTCATAGGGCAGACCTTTTACGGATCGATCGGCTATACGGTCGGGGCGGCCCTGGGCGCCGGCATGGCAGCGCAGGACCGGCAGGTCGTGCTGTTTGTAGGGGATGGTTCTTTTCAAGTTACGTGCCAGGACCTCTCGACGATGATCCGGAACCGCCTCAAGCCCGTCATCTTTCTCATCAATAATGACGGGTATACGATCGAGCGGGTGATCAGTGATCGCCCCTACAACGATATCCAGCCATGGCATTATCACAAGCTCGTGCACGTATTCGGAGGAGGGCTGGGCCTTGATGTCCGCACGGAAGGGGAGCTTGAAGATGCGCTGGGTAAAGCTGGCGCGACGGACGGCCTCGTATTCATCGAAATTCACACCGGGCGAATGGACTGTCCCGAGTCCCTTCGCAAAGCAGGTCGGTCGATGGCAAAGACGAATCAGCTCGACTAGTGCGAGACGGGACTCAAGGCCGGCGGTTGTGAGGTGGCGGACTTCGGCGCCCACGAGTTGGTTACAGGAGATGACTGCCCTGACGGGACCCGTGTCGAACGCGCTGGAAGATGCATGGAAATTCATTCAGGGTAGAGAGTGCGGCGTATTTTACTCAGGTTCGGTGGCCCAGCCCGCAGAATAAGCATAATCTATGACAATACGGATCCACCAGCGATAGGGATACACCTTTTTCAATAATAGAGAGCGCTCAATGTGTTAATATATAGTATCTTTAACTGTAACTACTCAGGTCGAAAAGCAAGACGTCTCGCGCAAAGCCGCAAAGCACGCAAAGAACGGCAAAAAGAAGTCCGGTATTTTATTGACCAGTACAAAACAGACCTGAGTAGTTACCTTCAATTTTTTAACGAATAATACTTGATAGCGGGAGTACACATGGCCAAGAAGAAATCACCGGCTGGACGTCCACCAAGGGCCGTCAAGAAAGGGTTAAATCTCAAAAAGAGCCCGATTGCCGGTAAAAGCGGAAAGAGCGCCGGTCCGGCAAGATCTTCTTCCAAACGCTTGACCAGCCCGGCGATAGAAGGTCTGCCTGCTGAACAAGACCGATCGAACGAGAAAACGTTCCTTATTGCAGGGATCGGCGCCTCTGCAGGAGGGTTGGAAGCCTGCACGAAGCTGCTGGAGCATCTTCCGCCTCATACGGGCATGGCGTTCGTGGTCGTTCAACACCTTGCCCCAACCAAAGACAGCATCCTGGCCGAACTCCTGGCAAAAGCGACTTCCATGCCGGTACGCGAGGTGCAGGACGGCATGATCGTGGAACCCGACCATGTATACGTCATTCCGCCCAATACGGCGCTGGCCGTTTTCCACGGCGTGCTCCGGCTTCTGCCGCGCGCCGAAACCCATACCCAGCATATGCCTGTTGATTCTTTTTTCCGGTCTCTCGCCGAGGACCAGGGACAGAATGCCGTCGGCATCATCCTTTCCGGGACCGGCTCCGACGGTTCTCTGGGCATCCGGGCGATTAAGGCCGAGGGCGGGATCGTCCTGGCCCAGGACGGATCGGCAAAATACGACGGCATGCCCAAGAGCGCCGTTGCGACCGGTTCGGTCGATTACGTCCTGCCCCCTGAAAAGATGGCCGCAGAGCTTGCGAGGATCAGCCGCCATCCCTTCATGNNCGATTTCACCTATTACAAACAGGCAACAGTACTTCGAAGGATCCACCGGCGCATGCTGCTGCACAAGATAGACGCATTGGGACAATACGTCCGTTATCTGCAGGAGCACCCCACGGAAGCCGGGATCCTGTACCAGGACATCCTCATCAATGTCACCTCCTTTTTCCGGGACCCGGAGACGTTCACTGCGTTAAAGAATGTCGTGTTCCCGCGCATTATTGAGAACAGATCATCCGATACCCCCCTGCGGGTATGGGTCCCGGGATGCTCGACCGGAGAGGAGGCATACTCTCTCGCAATGTGTTTCTCGGAATGGAGCGAGGAGCTGGGCGATTCCCACCCGATCCAGTTCTTCGCCTCCGACATCGACGAGATGGCGATCGAAAAGGCCCGTCAGGGTCTTTACCCGGACAATATCGTGCAGGATGTTTCTCCTGAACGGCTCAGGCGTTTTTTTGTAAAGACGGAGCAGGGATACCAGATCAGCAAGCGCATCAGGGAACTGTGCGCATTCGCCAGGCAGAACCTTATCAAGGACCCGCCGTTCTCAAAGATGGACCTCATCAGCTGCAGGAACCTGATGATCTATTTCGGCCCTGTGCTGCAGAAAAAGGTGCTCCCGATCCTGCACTATGCCCTCAATCCGACCGGTTATCTCATGCTCGGGAAGTCCGAGTCCATCGGCGAGTTTGCGAACCTTTATTCATTGGTCGACAAGAACAGCAGGATCTATTCCAAAAAGACATCATCGACAATGCCGCACTTCGACGGGGAGCGGGGTCCCGTTCGGGAAAAGGCAGACGTGAAGAAAAAGGTGGAAGAGCACGCCGCGGGCGGGACCGACATCCAGAAGGAAGCCGACAGCATCATTCTGAGCAGATACAGTCCCGCGGGACNNCCCTATCTGAGGCCCCAGCCCGGCAAAGCAAGCCTTAATCTCATGAAGATGGCCGGTGAAAGCCTTGCCATGGAGCTGCGGGGCCTCATCCGCCAGGCACACGGAAAAGACGTTGCCGTCAGAAAAGAAGGGATCAAGGTCAGGCAGAACGGCGTCGTCAGTACGATAAACATCGAGGCGATCGCGTTCAAGCCCCGTGATTCCCGGGAGCGCCTTTTTCTGGTCATTTTTGAGGAGACTGTCGCACCGACGGCGCGGGATCCGAAAAAACCGGGAAAAGCTCCGGCAAAGGCAAAAGGCCGGCCTCAGGAGGACCAGGTTGCCTCGCTTGCGCGCGAGCTTGCCGCCACACAACAGCACCTGAAGTCGATCGTTGCGGAACATGAGGCGTCCAACGAGGAGCTCAAGGCGCTCAATGAAGAGGTGCAATCCAGCAACGAGGAGCTGCAGAGCATCAACGAGGAGCTCGAAACGTCCAAGGAAGAGCTCCAATCCACCAATGAAGAGCTGAGCACGGTGAATGACGAGCTCCAGAACCGCAACGAAGAAATAACGCAGAGCAACAACGACCTCGTCAATGTCCTGAGCGGCGTCGATATCCCGATCGTGCTGATCGGGAATAAACTGCAGATCAGGCGGTTCAATGCATCGGCGGGAAAGGCGCTGAACCTCATCGCAACCGATATCGGGCGGCCGATTTCCGACATCAGGCCCAATATCAATGTCCCGAACCTTGATCAGATGATCCTTGAGGTGGTCGACTCCCTGACGATCAAGGAACAGGAGATCCAGGACACGCAGGGCCGCTGGTACTCCATGACGATACGGCCGTACAAGACCGTTGACAACAGGATCGACGGCGCACTCGTGACCCTCGAAGACATCAATGGCCTGAAACTCGGCATGATGCGCATCCAGGAAGCCCGCGATTATGCCGAGGCGATCGTCGAGACCGTACGGGAACACCTTATCGTGCTGAACAAAGACCTGCGCGTGGTCACCGCGAACAAGGCGTACTATAAGCACTTCGAGGTAACACCGGAGGTGATAAAGGACAAATATATCTACGATATTCAGGACGGCCTCTGGAATATGCCGAAACTCCGGCAACTGCTTGAGGAGATCATCCGGGAAAACAGCGAGTTCAACGACTTCGAGATCAATTACGAGGCCCCCGGCGCCGGCCGCCGGATGATGCTCCTGAATGCGCGAAGGGTAGCCCGGGAAGAGCAGTTGATCCTTCTTGCCATCGAAGACATTTCCGCGCGGCGGATAGCGGAGGAGGAGCGGGAGAAGCTCCATCTTGCTCATTTGGACGCGCTTTCCAAGGTCAAGAAACTGGCCGGATTACTGCCGATCTGCGCTTCCTGCAAGAAGATACGCGACGACGAAGGTTATTGGAAGCAGATCGAAGCCTATGTCAGCGAGCATTCTGAGGCGGTATTTACCCACGGCCTATGCCCGGAATGCGCGACCAAATTGTATCCAGGAATCGATTACGAGAAGTTTAAGGAAAAATGATCTTACCGCTTTGTCCGGTCCAGGATACCCCAGCTCAGTGCGCCGCCGCCGGGGGCAGGACAAAGCGAAATAGAGTGCTCCCCCTCCTCCCGTCCTCTACGAACTTCTTCCTAGGAACTATTACCCCTCGCCATAAGAACTAATCCCGATTTCCTTTTTCCCGTCCCCGGGGTATCCTAGAATCAACAAGAACAAAAAACCACCCTAAAGGAGGGAATGAACATGTTGAACAACGGCGGACATACGGTAAAGGCAGGGACCTACTGGAACCTTTCGAACGGCAGCCGGGTGCAGATGGCCCAGGAAGGCGTGCTTCCGGGCAGCGGAACGGCCCGGTACATCAAGGCGCCGG
>JAFNGD010000114.1 GCA_017885365.1 Nitrospirota bacterium | reverse complement strand
AGGTCGTTGACGAAGGAAGCCTCGGGCTTCACGTCGCTTTCGGGTACGCCGAGCTGCTCTGAAATGATCTTTTTCACTTTTGCTTCTACATCAGCCATGGTATGCCTCCTCTGATTGTGTTCTTACGCGTATCTTGAACGTCGAATGTTGGTTCGAGAACCTTGATTTACATGTACATGCCGCCGTTCACGTGGATCACCTGGCCGGTGATATAGGCGGCGGAGGTTGATGCCAGGAACCGTACGGCGTTCGCCACGTCCTCGGAGGAACCAAGCCTTCCCAGGGGGATCTGCTTGGCCAGTTCCGCCCGCACCTGTTCGGTCAGGGCCTGGGTCATGGCGGTGTCGATGAATCCCGGGGCCACGGCGTTCGCGGTGACGTTCCGGTTGGCGTATTCCCGGGCAATGGTCTTGGTGAGGCCGATGAGGCCGGCCTTGGACGCGACATAGTTCGCCTGGCCCGCATTGCCCATGGCGCCGACGATGGANNGCAGAGGAACGCGCCCTTCAAGTTGATGGACAGCACGAGGTCCCAGTCCTCGTCCTTCATCCGCAGGATGAGCCCGTCGCGGGTGATGCCGGCGTTGTTCACGAGGATGTCGATCCTGCCGAACTTCTCCACGATCTGGTCGATCATGGCCGTCACGTCCGTGGATGCGGCCACGTTGGCCTTCACGGCCAGGGACTTCCTGCCCTTGGCTTCGATGTCGGCGGCGGTCTTCTGGGCCGCTTCGAGGTTCACATCGCAGATGGCGACATCGGCGCCATCCTTCGCGAGACCCAGGGCAATGTCCCTTCCGATGCCCTGCGCTGCTCCGGTGACGAGTGCGATCTTTCCGTTCAAGCTCATCCGTGTGCTCCCTACAATCCTAAAGCGCTGAGCGCCTCGCCCATGCTTTTCTGGTCTTCCACGTTCAGGACCTTCGCGTCCTTGGCGATCCGCTTCACAAGGCCCGAAAGGACCTTCCCGGGTCCGATCTCGACGAAGGTGTCGTAGCCTTCCGCCGTCATGCGGTTGATCGAGTCTTCCCAGTAGAGGGGAGAGCTGATCTGCCGGACCAGCGACGGTTTGAGCTCCGCCGCTGTTCTGATGAACTCCGCATCGGCGTTGTTCACGATGGGGATGCGAAGGTCGTTGATCGTAACCTTGTCGAGTTCTTGCGCCAGCCGGTCGCCTGCCTGCTTCATCATCGGACAATGCGACGGAACGCTTACCATGAGCGCTATCGCCTTCTTGGCGCCCGCCGTTTTGGCCAGTTCCATGGCCTTTTCCACGGCAATCTTCTCTCCGGCGATGACGATTTGGCCCGGCGAGTTGTAATTTGCAGGGGCAACTATACCATTTTTGGCCGCGTCAAGGCAAGTTTTTTCTACGGCGGCCCGTTCCATCCCCAGGATCGCGGCCATGAACCCCACTCCCTCAGGGACGGCCTCCTGCATGTACCGGCCGCGCTTCTGCACGAGCGCGATCACATCCTTCAGGGCGAAGCCGCCTGCCGCGGTGATGGCCGTATACTCGCCCAGACTGTGGCCCGCGGCAGCTGCCGCAGACAGGCCGCGCCGCTCGAGGGGCCGCAGGATCGCGATGCTCGTCGCGAGGATGGCCGGCTGGGTGTTCTCGGTCATGTTCAGCTTCTCGGCAGGCCCGTGAAGGCAGAGCTGTTCGAGGTCATAGCCCAGGATGCCGCTCGCGAGGTCGAAGACCTCTTTCGATTCGGCGAAGTTCTCGATGAATTCCTTGGCCATGCCCACATACTGCGAACCCTGGCCGGGGAATATATAGGCGATCTTCATTTTTTGCAGTCCTTATAGATAGTATGATAGCACATCTGCCACAGAGGCGCGGAGACACAGAGAGAACAACAGCTTCATGACCAATGCGTGCTTTCTCTGCGTCCTCTGTGTCTCAGTGGCGTAGGATCTATCCTTTTATTTCCCGGAACTTCTTGATGAGGACAGGAAGGACCTCGTTCGCGTCGCCGACGATGCCGTAGGTGGCGACGTTGAAGATGGGCGCGTCGGCGTCCTTGTTGATGGCGACGATGGTCTCGGACGACTGCATGCCCGCGACATGCTGGATCGCGCCGGAGATACCGACGGCGAAGTAGAGCTTGGGGCAGACGGTCTTGCCGGTCTGGCCCACCTGGTGCGAATAGGGGATCCAGCCCTCGTCCACGGCGCCCCGCGTCGCAGCGACGGCTCCGCCGAGCACCTTGGCAAGCTCCTCGAGCAGATGGAAGTTCTTCTGGCTGCCGAGACCCCTGCCGCCGGCCACGATGATGTCAGCCTCGCAGATGTTCACGGTCTCGGTCAGTTCCTCGACGGTCTTCAGGACCTTTGTGCGTATGCTGCCTGCCTGCATGAACTTCACGTCGACGATCTCGCCCTTCCGGCTGTCGTCCCGCAGGGCCGGCTTCATTACCTTGTGCCGCACTGTGGCCATCTGGGGGCGGTGGTTCGGCGTCACGATGGTGGCCATGATGTTCCCGCCGAAGGCCGGCCGGGTCTGGTGCAGGTGGCCGGTCGCGGCGTCGATGTCGAGCATTGTGCAGTCAGCGGTGAGTCCGGCATAGAGCGTCGAAGCGACCTTCGGGAAGAAGGAGCGGCCGATCGCTGTTGCGCCTGCCAGGATGATCTCGGGCTTGTGCTGTGCGGCGAGCGTCGTCATGACCGCCGCGTAAGAGTCGTCATTGAAGTCCTTGAGCGCCGGGTCGTCGGCCACGTACACGATGTCCGCGCCGAAGGCGATGAGGTCCTTTGCCTTGCCCTTCACGCCGGAGCCGGCGAGCACTGCGGACAGCTTCGTCTGACGTTTGTCGGCGAGCTTGCGGCCCTCGCCCAGAAGCTCCAGGGAAACGCTGGCGATCTCGCCCTTGTGCTGCTCTGCGAAGACCCAGACACCCTGGTAGGCCGAGAGGTCCTTGGCAGGGCCCGCCTGTCCGATGTCCTTCTCGATGGCCTTGAACTCGCATGCCTCGACGCAGGCGCCGCAGAGGGTGCAGGCATCGGTGATGAATGCCTTGCCCTCGCGCATCTCGATGGCGCCGAAGGGGCAGACGGACACGCAGGTCTCGCAGCCCGTGCAGATATCCGGTTTGACTTTTACGCTCACGTTTTGCTCCTAAAAACCACGAAGGTGGGAAGTTGGGAAGGTGCGAAGGTACGAAGGGACGCGATTCTACCTATCCTCCAACCTTCTCACCCTCTCACCTTCGTTATTTCAGATCAGCGACTGTTCCTTCAGTTTCTTCGCCACCGTCGCTGCCTGCTCCTCGATGTTGCCGGAGAGGATCTCGCGCTGGCCGCGCGGTGCGGGCGGGAATATGCGGACGACCTGGGTAGGGGACCCCTTCAGGCCGATCTTGTTCTCATCCGCGCCGATGTCCTTGGCCGTCCAGGCCGTGACCTTGAGGTTTTTGGCCTTCATCTTGCCCTTGAGGGACGGGACGCGGGGCTCGTTGATCTCCTTCACCACCGTGATGAGGGCGGGAAGGGAGGTCTCGACGACGTCATAGCCCTCATCCATGAGCCGCTCGGCCACCATCTTTTTGCCCTCGACCTGCTCGATCTTCCTTATATAGGCCACGAACGGAATGCCGAGCATGTCGGCGGTCTCGGGCCCGACCTGGGCGGTGTCGCCNNTGTCGCCGTCGATCGCCTGCTTGCCCGCGATCACGAGGTCGTACTCTCCGATCTTCCTGATCCCCTGCGACAGCGCATAGGAGGTCGCCCAGGTGTCGGCGCCGGCAAAGGCACGGTCGGACAGCAGCACCACATCATCCACGCCGAGGGAGACTGCCTCCTTCAGCGCTTCGGCGGCCTGGGGCGGTCCCATGGTGACAGCGGTCACCTTGCCGCCGTGCTTCTCGCGCAGGCGGAGCGCCTCTTCGATGGCATATCGGTCGTAGGGATTGATGATGCTGGGCACGCCGTCACGGATGAGGGTGTTGGTCTCCCGGTTGATCTTTACTTCCGAGGTGTCCGGGACCTGTTTGACCAGGACGATGATGTTCATGAACAATGTTCTCCAAAAAATAAGTCGAGCTGCAGTCAAGCGGCAGTCGAGAAGCAGTCGAAAATCAGTCGAGAAGCAGTCAAAAAGCAGTCGAGAGGCAGTCGAGAATCAGTCAGTAGCTTGCCGAAGTTGCCTTACAACTGCCTTATGACTGCATCACGACTGCCGTACGACTGACGTATGACTGCCTTATGACTGCCTTATGACTGCCGTCCGACTACTTCGTTCTCGTCGCTTCGCGGATCATGTCGAGGGCGACGACGTTGCGCTGGACCTGGTTGGTCCCCTCGTAGATCTG
>JAFNGD010000113.1:2216-2793 GCA_017885365.1 Nitrospirota bacterium | reverse complement strand
GGCTGCCCTTGACCTTCTGCTGGAAGGTGGAGACCGGCACGATCACGATGTCGGCGTAGTCCTGGCCCCACTGCGACTGTCCCTTCTTGTCCAGGACGCCGATCACCGTGAAGGGGACGTTCTTGATCCGGATGCTCTGCCCCACGGGGTTCTGGTCGCCGAACAGATTGTCCACCACAGTCTGCCCCAGCAGGCAGACCTTGGTCGCGCTCTTGACGTCCTGGGTGGTAAAGGACCGCCCGGCAGCGAGGTCCCATTCCCGTACGACCAGCAGCGACGGCGTCGTCCCAATGACGCCGGTGGACCAGTTAAGATGGCCGAACATGACCTGGGCGACGCCGTTGTGGATCGGTGCCGCGTCCGCCACGGCCGGACATTCCTTGATGATCGCATCAGTATCGGCCATAGTGAGCGTGGGCTGCGTGCCCGCGCCCATACGCACGCCGCCGGCGGTCGTCGCGCCGGGCAGGATGATCAGCAGGTTGCTTCCCATGCTCGATATCTGTTCTGCGATCTTGCGGCTCGCGCCGGTGCCCACGGCGACCATGGCGATGACCGCGCCGACGCCGATGATGAT
>JAFNGD010000113.1:0-2209 GCA_017885365.1 Nitrospirota bacterium | reverse complement strand
CGCAGAGATCGCTGAGAGCGCAGAGGTTTATATCCTGAATAGCAAATCTTTGCATCAGCCTTTCTCCGCGATCTCTGCGCCCTCTGCGGTGAAAAAAGGCCTTGCCGTCACTTAATGCTTTTTCACCGCTTCATCGCTGACAATGTGGCCGTCGAGGAACCGGATGATCCTTTTGCTGAAGGCCGCGATGTCGGGCTCGTGGGTCACCAGGATGACCGTGATATGAGACTCCTCGTTGAGTCTTACGAAGAGGTCCATGATCTCGGAGCTCGTCTTGGTATCGAGGTTGCCGGTCGGCTCGTCGGCGAGGATGACCGGCGCATCGTTCACGAGCGCCCGGGCGATGGCCACCCGCTGCTGCTGGCCGCCGGAGAGCTGGTTGGGATGGTGGCCTTCCCTTCCTTCGAGCCCCACGCTCTTGAGGGCCGCCATGGACCTTTCGCGCCGCTCCGCGGCCGAACGGCCGTTATAGAGCATGGGCAGTTCCACGTTCTCGAGAGCGGAGGTCCGGGAGAGCAGGTTGAAGCCCTGGAACACGAAGCCGAGCTTCTTGTTCCGGATCTCGGCGAGCTCATCGCGGGAAAGCCCGCCGGTATCGACGCCGTCGAGCAGGTAGTGGCCGTCCGTGGGAGTGTCGAGGCAGCCGAGGATGTTCATGAACGTCGACTTGCCGGAGCCCGACTGGCCCATGATGGCGACAAATTCTCTTTTCCCGATGGTCGTGGAGATGCCGTCGAGCGCGCGCAGGTCGATGTCGCCGAGCCGGTACACTTTGCTGATCTTTCGAGCTTCAATGAGGGCCATATACGTTTCTTCAGAACGAACCTGCCACAGAGACACAGAGGCGCAAAGACAAGTCGAACGGCGTAAATCTTTTTTACCGCAGAGACCGCTGAGCACGCAGAGAAGGATTAAATCCGGGGGTTAACGTCCAAGACGTTATTAAACCTCTGCGATCTCTGCGCCCTCTGCGGTGAAAGGTCATTTCCTTTTCTTTTTCTGTGCTCCGGTCCTTGGTTTTTTTGCAAGATTCCGAGACAGCTCTCTTATCAGAACATCCTAGGTCCGCTCGGCCCGGTCTGCGTCTTGCTCTTTTTCAGCGATTCCACGATGACCTGCTGGCCTTCCTGCAGGTCGCCCGACACGATCTCCGTATAGTTGCCGTCGCTGACGCCGGGCGTGATGCTGACGCGCTTCGGCGTCCCCTGTATCAGGACCCAGACGGAAGGCCCTTTTTTCTCACCTCCGCCGGCGGTCTTCGTTCCTGCGCCGGCGACGGCTCCCGCGCCGCCGCCCGCGGGACGGTCGGTCATCCGGAACCGCAGCGCCGCGTTCGTGATCCTGAGCACGTCGTGCCGCGTTTCGATGATGATCGAGACATTCGCGGTCATCCCGGGCATCAGCCGGAAATCGCTGTTGTTGACCTGGATCACCGTGTCGTAGGTCACGACATTCTGCACCGTGATGGGGGCCTGCCGCTTCTGCCAGACCTTGCCCTTGAACGTCGTGTCGGGATAGGCGTCCACGGTAAAGTCCACTTCCTGGCCGACCTTCACCGCGCCGATGTCCGATTCCGCCACGTTCGTGTCTATCTGCATCTTGGTGAGGTCCTGCGCGATCGTGAAGAGCGTGGGGGTCTGGAAGCTGGCGGCAACGGTCTGCCCCACGTCAACGTTGCGGGAGATGACGATGCCGTCCACCGGCGAGTAGATCTTCGTGTAGCTCAGGTTCGTCGCCGCGGTCTGGAGAGCGGCCTTCGCCTGGGCCAGCTGTGCCTTGGCGCTGTCGTACCCGGTCACCGCGGCATCGTAATCGTTCTTCGCAACGAGGTTCCGCGCATAGAGCGTCTTGTTCTGGTTCAGGATGCGCTCCGCGTCCCGCATCGCCGCGTCGGCGCGGTCCGTATTGGCCTGCGCCTGCGCGAGCTGCGTATCGTAGAACGTGGGGTCGATCAGGGCGATGATCTGCCCCTTCTTTACGCGCGAATTGAAGTCCGCATACAGGTCCTTGATCGTTCCCGATACCTGCGTCCCGACCTGCACGGTAGTGACGGGGTTCACCGTGCCGGTCGCCGTCACGGACTGCTGGACATCACCCCGCGTGACCGGATCGGTCCGGTATGCCACCTCGTTGCCCCCGCCGCGGAAAACAAAGAAGAGCGCGATGCCGAGGACGACAATTGCGACAGCGATGATCGCGAACAGCCGGA
>JAFNGD010000112.1 GCA_017885365.1 Nitrospirota bacterium | reverse complement strand
CCGGCCCGGTACATCAACACCGAGATCAATGCCGTGCACAAGGACCCGTCCTCGGTGCGGACGAAGGTATGCCTCCTCTTCCCCGACACCTACGAGGTCGGCATGTCGCACCTCGGCCTGCGCATCCTGTACGACATCATCAACAAACGGCCGGACGCCGTCTGCGAGCGCGTGTTCTCGCCCTGGACCGATTACGAGGCGCAGCTCCGCGCGTCGGGCCGCCCCCTCAAGAGCCTGGAGTCGAACCTCCCGGTCAGGGAGTTCGACATCGTCGGTGTAACGCTCCAGTACGAGCTCTCGTACTCCAACATCCTGGCCGCCCTCGACCTATCGCGCATCCCTCGACGATCCATGGACCGGAAGGACGGCCACCCGGTCATCGTGGCAGGCGGCCCGTGCAGTGTGAATCCCGAACCGCTGGGGGACTTCATCGACGCCTTCTTCATCGGCGAGGCCGAGGAGGCAGTGCACGAGCTCATAGAACTGAAGCAGGAACACGGGGCCCGGCAGCCGTTCCTCGAGGCCCTGGCAACGCGGGCTGGTTTTTATGTCCCGTCGCTCGGCAAGAACGTTGTCCGCCGCCGGTTCCTCACGAGCATCGATACGGCGCCCTATCCCGGGAAACCCCTTTTGCCGCTGATGAAACCCATCCATGACCGGGTCACGGTCGAAGTTGCGCGCGGCTGCATCCGCGGCTGCCGCTTCTGCCAGGCAGGCATCATCTACCGGCCTTACCGCGAGCGGAGCCCGGAGACGGTGAAGGACCTCCTGCGGGGATCGCTCGCCTGCACCGGGTACGAGGAGCTTTCCCTCGCCTCCCTGAGCACCGGCGACTACTCGGACATCGAACCGCTCATCACCGGACTGATGAAGACCTATAAGGACAGCCGCGTCTCGGTCTCGCTGCCCTCGCTCCGCGTCGGCACGCTCACGCCCGCCATGATCGAGGCCATTGCCGGGACCAGGAAGACCGGCTTCACGCTTGCGCCCGAGGCGGGCACCGAGCGTCTTCGGCGGGTCATCAACAAGCCCGTGACCGACCTGGATCTCATGGACGCGGCAGAGACCATCTTCGCGAGCGGCTGGAGCACGCTCAAGCTCTACTTCATGATCGGACTGCCGACCGAGACCGACGAGGACCTCGACGGCATCGTCCGGCTGACGAACGAGCTCTTCAGCCGGGGCAGGCGTACCTCAAGACGTCATGTGCAGCTCAACGTCAGCGTATCGACCTTCGTTCCCAAACCCCACACGCCTTTCCAGTGGCTAGGCCAGGCGCCCATCGAGGAGGTCCGCAGAAAGCAGGCGTACCTTGCCCAGGGGCTCAGGAAGCGCGGCATCACGCTGAAAGCCCACGACCCCGAGACGAGCCAGCTCGAGGCGGCCTTCGCCCGCGGCGACGCGTCGCTCGGCAGAGTGATCGAGAAGGCCGTTGACCTCGGCTGCCGCTTCGACGGCTGGACCGAGGCCTTCGACTATCATAAATGGACCGAGGCCTTTGCGGCATGCGGCATCGACCTCGCGGCATGCGCCGGCAAGACCTTCGATCTATCAGAAGAGCTAACCTGGGGACACGTCAGGACCGGCGTAACGGACGCATTCCTGAAAAAGGAATATCAGCGCGCGATAGAGGCAACGATCACGGATAACTGCCGCGTCGAATGCACGCACTGCGGCCTGGGGTGCAAGGACGGAGGAACAAGCGAGTTGGGCAGGCCTGCTGCGCCTGCCCACGGAGAACAAGAGGCCGCACCGCTGCCTGCGGAGAATACGTCCTCTGCCCCGCCGGAGATCACAACGCGCATCAGGCTGAAGTTTTCGCGCATCGGCCGCATCCGCTTCCTGTCCCACCTCGATTTCATGACCCTGTTCCACCGGACAGCGGTCCGCGCCGGGATACCCATCGCCTTCTCCCAGGGCTTCAACCCCCACCCGAAGATCGCCTTCGGCCCTGCCCTGTCCGTGGGCATGGAAAGCGAGGCAGAATACCTCGACATGGAGACAGATCCGTTCGTTGATCTCTTGCAGGCCACAAAGGACCTGAATGCCGCGCTTCCTGCCGGTATCAGGATCGTGGAGTCCCGGATCATCCCCAAAAAGGCGCCTTCTCTCTCCGGCTGCATCAGCCGGTATATCTATGAGGTGGCTATCCCGGATGAGCATGCGAAGAATGTTCATGCACGGATAAAGGAGTTCCTGGCACGGGAATCGGTTCTCGTGGAGAAGGATGGGAAACAGAAGGACATCAGGCCGGGGATGGAAGCGATGGTTCTCAAGGGGCCGAATCTGGTTGAGATCGTGCTGCAGGATTCAGAAAAGGCAAAGTCGCGCATCCAGGACGTCATCGAGAAGCTCTTCGCTATCAGCCATGAGCAGTCGGTGTTGTTTGGCGTCAAACGGACCGCCATGTTCGTGAAGGACAACGGTGCCTGGCTGAGCCCCATGGACGTGACGTAAGAACCACCGTACAACCGCAGGGCATGAACAAAATCATTTTCACCGCGAAGGCGCAACCAAAAGTAGGCGCTTCTAAGCGAGGTCGCGAAGAAAATTTTTCATTCCTTGTTTTTTAAAACAGGAACAATCTTTTCCCTTCCCTGGCGTTCTTCGCGTGCTCTGCCAGAGATGCCTTTTGTTTCCGGCTTGTCCGGATCAGGTCCATGATACAGAGGGTCTTGCAGCTATCCGCCCCCATACTCCTTTCTTCGTAACCGCCTGATCCACGAACAGGTCTCTGAATAAGTCTTTTTTAGTGTCTTTGCGAGCGTAGCAAAGCAATCTCACCGTCAAACATATCAGGTACTTAGAGATTGCTTCGTCGAACACATCACACCTCGCACTGACAATTCGGGACTTTTTCAGCAAACTGCCAAGGCCCTTTATTCCGCAATCGCTCCTCCGCACTCCGCATTCGATCATCCGGTGGTATAATCTCAGTAGAATGAGATTCCGAAGAAAGGAGGCGATTTCTATGAAGCGGCCCGTGAAGAAAAGCGGAAAGATGCCGGAAAGGGAAACGCTGACCGAGGCCTACGAGGTGAGGGCGTTCAGGGACGAGTCGGAGGAGCCAAAGGTTATGGAAGCAGCTCTGCCCGAGGTCCCGCATGCAGAGCCGGGCGCAATGCAGGCCGTTAAGAAGATGGCCAAGGGGCATGGCGAGCAGACGGTCCTGCCTGATGACTGTCAGTTCGGCGACAATGACCTGTGCTATGTAGATGCGTAAGGAAGTTTGATGCGCGAAGAATGAGGAGTGCATGAATCGAAGAGAGGAGGTATGTCTTCGATTTTTTATTTCGACCTGTTACCTGATTCCCTCCTGAGACACCATCCAGATCACAAAAATACATGACAGTATTTTACCGCAGAGATCGCCCGATTCAAACATTCGGGGGCAGGCGCTGTCATACTCTACTTTCTCCAACCCACCCCTACGCTGCGAACTGTAAGAACGAGGGTACTCACAGCAGCCCCCAGGCCATCTTTGCCGCGATAGCATAAAGTACGATGCCGATGATCTTCTTCACCTGATTCGCGTCGAGCTTCTTGTGCATGAGCCATGATCCCAGGATCGCTCCTGCGATCGAACCGACTGCGGCAAACGTCAGCAGGTTCCAGTTAACCGCTCCGGTGGCAGCATGGCCGAAAAAGCCCGATAGTGATGAAAATACGACGATAAAGGCCGTAGTTGCCGAAGCCTTCTTGGGATCAACGCCGAGCCAGACGAGCGCAGGGACGATAAAGTTGCCACCGCCTACGCCCAGAAGCCCGCCGAGATACCCCGCGCCGATGCCCAGACCGATTCCGGTCTTGAGTTCCTTTCCGCTGTCTCCCTGACCCTCCGCTTTCTTCTTCGGCTTATAGAAAAGCATCATCGATGCGGCGAAGACGAGAAAAAGCACAAAGAGCAGGATCAGTACATTTTTCGGAAAGTACCGCGTTGAATACGCACCCAGAGGAGAGAAGACGATGGCGAGAACGATGATCGGTATGGCTGTCCTGAGCAGAACGAGATTAAAACGGATATAGTTGGCCGAAGCGAAGGTCATGCTGATGGCGTTCA
>JAFNGD010000111.1:2077-2873 GCA_017885365.1 Nitrospirota bacterium | reverse complement strand
TCGGCCGTTGCCGGGGTGCCGGTCCGGCAGGACCTGGCCATCACGGGCTCCTTCAACCAGAAGGGCGAGGTCCAGCCCATCGGCGGCGTGAACGAGAAGATCGAAGGATTCTTCGCGGTCTGCAAGGCCAAGGGCCTGACCGGCAGCCAGGGCGTGGTCATCCCGAAGAGCAATGTGAAGAACCTGATGCTCAAGAAGGAAGTGGTCCAGGCGGTCAAGGACGGAAAGTTCCGGGTCTATGCCGTCACGACCGTTGACGAGGCCGTCACCATCCTCACCGGCATGCCTGCGGGCGAGCGGCAGACGAGAAGGGGGAGAAGGAGAAGGATCCTGAGAAAAAGAAGGACGAGAACAACGACGAGCCGAAAAAGGAGAATAAAACCGTAATGGAACAGTAATAAAACTTATAATCCTGCTCGCTTTCCCACCAGTTATCCACACCTAGAACGAAATAATACGATAATAATTCAATGAGTTAATGCTTTTTTCCCAGCGCCCATCTTGTTGTGTTAATTAAAAAACTAATATTTATAGTATAAACATATTATACTTGACAAGCGAGAAGAAAAACCATATAATATGGATAATACATATTTAATTGGTCGCTTTTCCGGATCGGCCGGGGGGCAAGGGAGGGAAAGAATATGTCAGCTCAGAGCAAAGACAATTTGTCGCACCCATCAGTGGTGCCACCGATCGGTTCGTTGCTGGTGGCGGAAGAGTATATCGTTCCGCAGGACCTCGATTTCGCCCTGGAACACCAGAAGCATAGCAAGGGGCTCATCGGAGAGATCCT
>JAFNGD010000111.1:0-2062 GCA_017885365.1 Nitrospirota bacterium | reverse complement strand
CCCTGAGAGGCGCTGATGTGCTCCGCTTTTTACTTGTCCGGCCCGGTCCCTAAATGCCATCAACTTGGAAAAGTCATATGGACACGTAAGAAAGGGATTGCTAGCCTGATAAAAGCGTATAACGTCTTTAGTAAAAATTCACCTGCCCTATGAACTGCCTCCTGAAGAATAATTCGAGGTAATCCGACTCCTGTCAGACTTGATCACTTTTAAAAGCCTATTAAGAACTATCGTTGTCCTGTCGCTCGGATTAGGGGATTGATTCCCTCCGGCCCATAAGCTACAATGTCTTGGTGCAAACTCCTTTCACCTCCACCCTCGTTGATCCTGCCCGCGTACGCATCCTCCGTCCCGGCGATCCGGCAGCCGGTCCCATTGTCTACTGGATGAGCAGGGACCAGCGGGTCCGCGACAACTGGGCGCTGCTCCATGCGCAGGAACTTGCTCTGCGTCACCGTTCCCCGCTCGCCGTGGTCTTCTGCCTTGCACCGAAGTTCCTGGGCGCGACTGCCCGCCAGTATGGGTTCATGCTGAGGGGACTGGAGGAGGTGGAGCAGGACCTCGCCGCAAAGGGAATCCCGCTTATGCTCCTCACTGGAGAGCCGCGTACGGCGCTGCCGGCGTTCCTGAACAAGAACAAAGCAGGTCTTCTCGTCACCGACTTCGATCCCCTAAAGATCAAGCGCGGATGGAAGAATGCCGTGGCCCGCGCCATCCGCATTCCGTTCCACGAGGTGGACGCACATAATATCGTTCCCTGCTGGACTGCATCGCCGAAAAGGGAATACGGAGCCTATACCCTTCGTCCCAAGCTGAAACGACTTCTTCCCTCCTATCTCACCGATCTCCCGCGTATTGCCGGACATCCGCACCCCTGGCCGGGACGCACCATCAGAACGGACTGGCATGCTCTGCGACGGGGCCTTACGCTCGACAGCACGGTGGGCGAGGTGAGCTGGATCAAACCGGGTGAGCGTGCCGCGCTCCGGTCGCTCAAGCGGTTCATTGCATCGAAGCTTGACCGATATGCCGACGACCGCAATGATCCGAACCGGGACGGCCAGTCGAACCTGTCTCCCTACCTTCATTTCGGTCAGCTTTCCGCCCAGCGCGTCGCGCTGGAGGTGCTGCGTGCCGATGTGCGTGAGACATCACGGGAGGCTTTTCTTGAAGAACTGATCGTCCGTCGGGAGCTTTCGGACAACTTCTGCTTGTATGGCCCCGAGTATGACAAGCCGAGCGGTTTCCCTGCCTGGGCACAGAAGACGCTTGCGAAGCACGGGAAGGACAGGCGGGAGCACGTATATGCGCTGCGAGAGTTCGAAGAAGCCCGGACCCACGACGACCTCTGGAACGCGGCGCAGCTCGATATGGTGAAGCGAGGCAAGATGCACGGTTATCTCCGGATGTACTGGGCAAAGAAGATCCTGGAGTGGAGCAGGTCGCCCGTAGAGGCGATGAAGACCGCGATCTACCTGAATGACAAGTACGAGCTGGATGGACGGGACCCGAACGGCTACGCGGGCATCGCCTGGAGCATCGGCGGCGTGCACGACCGTCCCTGGGGCGAGCGGAGGATATTCGGTATGGTGCGATATATGAACTACAACGGATGCAAGTCGAAGTTCGATGTGAAGCGGTATGTCGAAAGGGTCTGGAAGTAGATAAAGGACAAGCCACTTGGACGCGGATAACATCGGATGTTCGCGGATTGCGCATAGAATACATGAACGAGGATCTTCACTGGCGCTAGGTTTTTTGCAAGGCTGAAGGCAGGAGGTCTGCCGGCGGCTCACACGAGAGAACAAGCGAGCGGCCGGTGCGGGGATGAATAAAGCCTAGTTCGGCGGCATGAAGGTGGTAGCCCGGGTCGCCGGGTAGGGCGCGCGTATCGGGGCGCGGCAGGCCGTTCGCGCCATACAGCGGATCGCCAACCAGAGGATGCCCGGCCGAGGCGAGGTGTATCCTGATCTGGTGAGGCCGGCCGGTCGCTATATGAACGTCGAACAGGAAAGAATCTGGTCTCCGCTCGAGGACGGTCACGTGAGACAGTGCGGGCTTC
>JAFNGD010000110.1:438-3297 GCA_017885365.1 Nitrospirota bacterium | reverse complement strand
GTGGGATTGACGCCCACGTTCCGGATCAGGACGTCCGACCCGGGAACAATGCTTGCTGCGACCAGGAAAAAAGCCGCAGAGGAAATATCGGAGGGAAGCTCCAGTGTGCCCGGCGCCCGCAGCGCTTGCCGTCACTGGAGCTTCCCTCCGATATTTCCTCTGCGGCTTTTTTCCTGGTCGCAGCAAGCATTGTTCCCGGGTCGGACGTCCTGATCCGGAACGTGGGCGTCAATCCCACGCGTACCGGGATCATCGACATCCTGACCTCTATGGGCGCGGACATTGCCCTGGAGCAACCACGGGAACAGGCCGGCGAGCCGGTGGCGGACCTCCGGGTGCGATACCGAAAGCTCCGCGCGGCCCAGGTGAACGGCGATCTGGTCCCGCGGGCGATCGATGAGCTGCCGGTGATCGCCGTGGCTGCAGCGCATGCCGAGGGAACCACCGTGATCAGGGACGCGGCAGAACTGCGGGTCAAGGAATCCGACCGCATCGCGACCATTGCCGGGGAACTCAGGAAGATGGGCGCCCTGGTCCGGGAGCTGCCGGACGGCATGGAGATCACGGGCAGGGAGCGGCTTGCCGGCGCGGAATGCGAAAGCCACGGAGACCACCGTATCGCCATGTCGATGGCCGTTGCCGGGCTCGCCGCCTCCGGGGAGACGACCGTGCGGGACAGTTCGTGGATCGAGACCTCCTTCCCGGGATTCGAGCGGATGCTTGCGGAACTGGCATATTGATCGCGGGGACCAGGGGTCAAGCGCAGGGAAGTCTCCGGATCCTCGTTCTTGTGATCCTCGTTTCTGCAGAACGGCAGAACGGCGGAAAACTCCCGGAGCGCTCGGCTTGGACCGGAATCTCCGGTGAGCTGCGAGAAGGTCCTGACGGTTCTGAAAGATGACCAAGACGGTCAATACGAGGCTTTCGGGAAGGGATGTCAAATAGACGGAGCGGCAGTGGTGCAGCGTCCGGGCTCCGGTATCGGGTTATGGTTCAAAGGAATAAAGGCTCGATCATCGCCATTGACGGCCCGTCGGGGGCAGGGAAGAGCACCATCGCGAAACTGCTTGCCCGGCGGCTGGGGTATACCTACATCGATACCGGCGCCATGTACCGCGCCATCGGATGGAAGGCGAAACGGGACGGCGTCGATCCGGCCGATGAGGGGGGTCTCGCCCGTCTGTGCGCCGGGACCGAGGTGACGATCCGACATGACACAGACAGCCAGCGTGTTCTGGTGAACGGCATGGATGTGACGGACGAGATCCGCACTCCGGAAATGGGCATGCTGGCCTCGGCGGTCTCCAAGTCTCCGGCAGTCCGCGCCCGGCTCCTGACGCTCCAGCGCATGCTCGGCGAAGCGGGGGGAGTAGTGATGGACGGACGGGATATCGGGACGGTGGTCTTTCCCCATGCCGAGGTCAAGTTCTACCTCGACGCCAGTGCTGAGGAGCGGGGAAGGCGTCGCTGGCAGGAGCTGAAGGAAAAGGGCATGGATGTCGACCGTGCCGCCATCACGGAGGAGATCCGGGCGCGGGACCTGCAGGACAGCAGCCGCTCGATCGCTCCGCTGACCCGGGCTGCCGATGCCCGGTACCTGGATTCCAGCGCGATGACCATCGATGACGTGGTAGCGGCGATGCTGTCCCATATCGCGGGAAGGAGCAGCAGTGACCATTGAAGTGATCCTGGCGGAAAAGGCCGGCTTTTGCTTTGGCGTGCAGCGTGCTATCAACACTGCCTTCAAGGCCGCGGGCGAGGGCAAGGTGTTCTGCCTGGGGCCGCTCATCCATAATCCCCAGGAAGTTTCCCGGCTGCGGGACGCTGGTGTGGAGACCGTCGAAGACTTCTCCGGGCTGCGGTCCGGCGACTCGCTGATCATACGCTCTCATGGCGTGCCTCCGACGGTGCTTGCGCAGGCCCGGGAAAAGGGGCTGACCATTATCGACCTCACCTGCCCCTTTGTGGCAAAGGCCCAGCAGCATGCGCAGTCGCTCAGCAGGGAAGGGTACCGGGTCGTGGTCGTGGGAGAGAAGAAACATCCCGAGGTCCAGAGCATACTCGGATATGCCGGTGAGGGCTCCGTGGTCGTAGAGCGACCCGAGGATATTGACCAGTTGAAACTTCAGGGACGTCTGGGCGTTGTCGCCCAGACGACGCAATCCTATGGTAATTTTTCCGAAATTGTGCTAAGATTGCTCCGTCTTTCCAATGAGTTAAAGGTGTTCAACACGATCTGCAGCTCGACCAAGGAGCGCCAGGACGCAACCCGGATCCTTGCCTCACGGGTCGATGTGATGATCGTCGTTGGCGGAAGGAACAGCGCCAACACCAGCAGGCTGGTCTCTCTCAGCCGTGAGGCGGGCAAACCGACGTACCATGTCGAGGTCGTCGATGAGATCCAGTCAAAATGGCTGAACGGGGCCCGTACCGTCGGGGTGACGGCCGGGGCATCCACGCCCGGCTGGGTCATTGATGCGGTTCTGGAGCGCCTGCGGGCCGAAGGGAAGAGCTGACGGCCCGGTGTGCGATAAATGACAGCAGGAGGAAAGGTAGTATCATGAGCATGAGCAACGGTGATGTTGAGTTCGAGGAGTCGCACGAGGCCGAACCGGAAAGCAGCGAGTTCGAGCGGTTGTACAGTCAGTCGCTGAAGAGCTTTCAGAAGGGGTCTCTCGTCAAGGTGCGGGTGCTGCGGGTCCAGTCCAACGCGGTCCTGGTGGACCTCGGGTACAACTCCGACGGCATCATTCCGGTCGAGCAGTTCACACCCGAGGAGCTTGCATCGCTCAATCCGGGCGATGAACTGGAGGTGTTCCTTGAGGAAGCGGAGGATTCTCGGGGGAACCTCATCCTTTC
>JAFNGD010000110.1:0-423 GCA_017885365.1 Nitrospirota bacterium | reverse complement strand
TGGACATCGGCGTGCCGGCCTTTCTGCCGGGCTCCCAGATCGACATCAAGCCCGTCCGGGACCTCGATCAGTACCTGGGCCAGGTCCTGGACCTGAAGATCATCAAGATGAACTCAGGCCGAGGGAACATCGTCCTTTCGCGCAGGGCCCTTCTGGAAAGCGCGCAGAACGCCCGGAAGGAGGCCCTCCTCGCCGGCATTGCAGAAGGCACATCCGTGTCCGGCATCGTGAAGAACGTGACGGACTACGGCGTGTTCGTTGACCTGGGCGGCATTGATGGCCTCATCCACGTGACGGACATGTCGTGGGGCAGGATCGGCCATCCGTCGGCGCTGTTCAAGCCCGGCGACACGGTGGATGCGGTCGTCCTCAAGTTCGACCGGGAAAAGCAGAAAATATCGCTGGGACTCAAGCAGCGGTCGC
>JAFNGD010000109.1:2427-2673 GCA_017885365.1 Nitrospirota bacterium | reverse complement strand
CCGTCGGCGAACTCGAGGGGCCTTTGCCTTCTCCGAACAACCCCCGCTCCAGGATCGAGGAATAGTCGGACAGTTCCTTGCGCGGCGCGATGCTTGCCCGCTCTCGGGGGTTGTTCGGAGAAGGCAAAGGCCCCTCGAGTTCGCCGACGGCCGTGGAATTCACCTCGTACACGTTGATCGGCACCATCGAAGGCGAGAGCTTTGCCGGGGCTGTGCTCGCCGATACGGCGAACCTGCAGGCGTTCT
>JAFNGD010000109.1:0-2303 GCA_017885365.1 Nitrospirota bacterium | reverse complement strand
GCACCGAGAACCTGAACCAGGTCCTCACGCAGGCCCGCGCCCTGCCTTACATGGAAGCGGGCAAGACCGTTGGTTTCCGCATAAGCGAGATCGTACCGGGCAGTATCTATGAGAAGATCGGGCTCCTGAACGGCGACGTGGTCCAGCGGGTGAACTCGCAGGNNCGACGATCCGGGCAAGTTCTTCCAGCTCTACCAGGGGCTGAAGGACGAGAAGCGCATCTCCATCGACCTGCTCAGAAACGGCCAGCGGCAGTCCCTCAATTACGATGTCCGGTAGTACCGGTCATGGAACCACTGAGTCGCCGGGACACAGAGACCTCCTTCCCGATCATGCTCTCCGTGCCGCAGCCTCTCCGTGGTTCATTTATTCCTGGAGGTTCTCCCACGTGAAAAGGACCACGGCCCTGCTTCTCGCAGGGCTTCTTAGCATCGGCCCTGCCTTTGCCCAGACCGGCGCTCCACCTACGACCGACCAGCAGGAGATTCCGAAGATCGGCAAGGCGGGGGACGACTACATCACCCTCAACTTCTCGAACATCGACATCGCCGCGCTCGTGAAGGTCATGAGCGAGTTTACGCGCAAGAACTTCATCCTCGACGAAAAGGTCACCGGCAAGGTGACGCTCATGACGCCCACCAAGATCTCTCCGGGAGAGGCATACCAGGTATTTCTTTCGGCGCTGGAGATCAAGGGCTTCACCGCTGTGGAGGACGGCAGGATCATCCGCATCGTAGCCACGTCCTCGGTACGGCAGAGCGGCCTCAGGGTAATGCAGGACGGTGACATGATGGGTGAGGGCTATGTCACCAAACTCATCCGCATGAACTATGTGAACCCCCAGGAGATCGTCCGGACGCTCACGCCGCTCATCACCAAGGACGGCAACCTCATCGCCTATCCCGCCACGAATTCTCTCATTATCACCGACTCTGTGTCCGCTATCAGGAAGATCGAGAAGCTGATCGCCGCCCTGGACGTCCAGATACCCACGGGCAAAGGCAAGATCAACGTTTATTACCTCAAAAACGCGAGTTCCGAGGACATCGCCAAGGTCATGCAGGCGCTGGTGTCAAGGCTCCCGGTGCCGCCGGCAGGCGGCGCGGCCCAGCCCGCAGGCCCGTCCACGATCCTCGAAGGCGCGGTAACTATCACCGCGGACAAGCTCACGAATTCGCTTATTATCGTTGCATCGCCCATCGACTACGAGACCATGAAGGACATCATCCAGAAGCTTGACATCCGGCGGCGCCAGGTGTACGTCGAGGCGGCGATCATCGAGATGGGGCTTACCAAGCAGCGCGAGCTGGGTTTTGAGTTCCAGGCCGCGAACCTGAACAACCTGAACAGCGGCGGTACGACGGTCATCGGAGGGACAAACTTCGGCGGCATCGGCCCGGTGATGGTCAACGGCCCCCAAGCCCTCGCAAACTCTACCGGCCTGGCGGTCGGCGCGGTCAAGGGGACCTTCACCTTCAAGGGGGTGGAATTCCTGAATATCGGCGCCCTCCTGCGGGCGCTGCAGACCGACTCCGATGTGAACGTCCTGTCCACGCCGAACATCCTGACGAGCGACAACCAGAAGGCCGAGATCATGGTGGGTCAGAACGTACCATTTACCACCGGCTCGATGCAGAACGCGACGACCGGCAGCGGGAGCACATTCAATACGGTCGAGCGAAAGGACGTAGGCATCAAACTGTCAATCACGCCACAGATATCCTCGGACGACAACGTCCGGCTTGAAGTCAACCAGGAGATCTCCGACGTGGTCGCGGCCTCGTACCTGAATCCCAGCGGCCTCGTCACCAACAAACGTTCGGCGAACACTACCGTCGTGGTGAAAGATCGCGAGACGATGGTCATCGGAGGCCTGATCCGGGACAACGTGACCTCGACGGAGAGCAAGGTCCCGTTCCTGGGAGACATCCCTCTTCTCGGCTGGCTCTTCAAGTACAATACCACGAAGGTCGAGAAGGTCAACCTCATGATCTTCATCACGCCCTACATCGTCAAGAACGCGCAGGATGCTCAGGACATCACGATGCGCAAGGCCGAGGCGTTAGAGACGTTCCGCGACCAGCACAAAATCGAGAAGAAGGACATGGGTGGGCTGATCGAAACGCAGAAACCCAGTTCCGCCCCGACCGCGACGGTTCCCGCTGTGCAGCCCGCTGAGACCGGCGAGAAGGCAGCCGAGCCCGCGCCCGTGGAGGCACCGCGGTGAGACGCCTGCTCGGCGAGATACTCGTTGAGTCAGGACTTGCCCCCGAACGGATCAAGAAGGCCCTTGATCTCCAGAA
>JAFNGD010000108.1:2889-3049 GCA_017885365.1 Nitrospirota bacterium | reverse complement strand
GGTCCACGATGCCGGTCGGGCCGTTACGCTGTTTGCCGATGATGACCTCGGCCTTTCCGCGCTGTCCGCAGATGCACTCCCCGTCGGGGACGCAGGTGCACTTGTTGTAGACCTCGTCCCGGTAGATAAACAGGATGACGTCCGCGTCCTGCTCGATGGC
>JAFNGD010000108.1:0-2883 GCA_017885365.1 Nitrospirota bacterium | reverse complement strand
CTGGAGGTAGTCCACGATGATCAGGTCGAGCCCCTTGTCCGCCTTGAGCCGCCGGGCCTTGGAGCGCATCTCCAGGACACCGATGGCGCCCGTGTCGTCGATGTAGAACGGCGCCTCGGCGAGCAGGCCCGTGGCGTTGGCGATCCGGCCGAAGTCCGTCTCGGCAAGGAACCCCCGCCGGAGCTTGTGCGCGTCGATCCGCGCCTCGGAGCAGATCAGCCGGAGGCCGAGCTGCTCCTTGGACATCTCGAGGCTGAACATGGCCACGGTCTTATTGTCCTTGAGCGCGCAGTGAGCAGCGACGTTCAGACAGAACGCGGTCTTGCCCATGGACGGGCGGCCGGCCACGATGATGAGGTCGCTGGACTGGAGGCCCGAGGTCATGTTGTCGAGGTCCACGAAGCCCGTCGGGATCCCCGTGATCAGCTCCTTGCGCTCGTACAGGTTCCCGATGGCCTCGAAGCTGGTGTGCATCAGAGCCCGCATGGGCGTGAAGGGCTCGGTCATCTTCTTGTCGGAGATCTCGAGGATGGACTGTTGCGCCTGGTCGATGAGCAGGTCGATCTTGACGGCCTCCGGCGAGTCGTCATAGCTCCGGGTGATGATGTTCGTCGAGGCATGGATCAGCTGGCGGAGCACCGACTTGTCCCGCACGATCCGGGCGTGGTACTTGATGTTCGCCGCCGTAGGCACGAGGCTCACCAACGTGGAGAGGTAGGACGCCCCGCCCACCTTGTCAATCGCCCCGCCGTGGCGCAGGGCGTCGGTGAGCGTGACGAGGTCGATCGCCTCGCGGCGCTCGGACATGTCGAGCATGGCGGTGAAGATCCTGCGATGGGCATCCTTATAAAAATCCTCGGGCACGAGGATGTCGCTGACGTTCTCCATCGCGTTGTTCTCGATGAGGATGGCGCCGAGTACCATTTGTTCGGCCTCGATGTTCTGCGGGGGGAGCTTCTGGAGCGAGACTTCTGCCTGGAGGGACATGCTCTTACCTCTTGATATAAAACGGAATCACTCGAAAAAAAAGAAGCCGGAAATCACAAGCCGGGAGATATTCTCCTGACCCTGACTCCGGCTCCTTGAAACAGGAAAGTGGTATTTTTTAATCTTCAGCGATGACGGTGACCTTGAGGTCCGCCACCACGTCGGTATGGAGCTTCACGGGAACGGTGAACTCGCCGATCCGCTTGATGGGCTCATCCAGCGAGATCTTGCGCTTGTCTATCTTCACGCCCTTCGCGGCAGCAGCTTCGGCAATGTCCATGGTCGTCACGGAGCCGAAGAGCTTGCCTTCCTCGCCCACCTTGGCCTTGATCACGATGGCAAGCGCCTTGATGTTGTCCGCGTCGGCGGCAGCCGCCTTTTTGAGCGTCCGGATACGGTCGGACACCATCTTCTTGACGTGCTCCATGGCCTTGACGTTCTTCGGGGTTGCTTCGATGGCCTTCTTCGCGGGGACCAGGAAGTTCCGGGCATAGCCGTCCTTCACCTTCACGAGGTCGCCGATCTTGCCCAGATTATCAACATCTTCGCGTAATATGACCTGCATTGCGTGTACAACTCCTTTCAGCGTTTTGTAGACGGTGATACTACCAGAAAGAGGGGGCGGGCCTCAACAAGGATTTGCATGTAGTATCAGCAGGTTATTTGACGCGGGCAACGGATACCTTCCCTCCCCTGGCAAGGCCTCATAGCCGCGCCTCCCGGGATATCGCTGTCCGCGGATCATTGTCTGTGGCTTTTTTCGAAATACATGAACCGCAGCATTTTATCCACCGGTCTTGCTGAAGACGCTTATCACCACATCGACATCCAGCGCCAGCCGGCCGAGCGCTTCCACCCTTGACCTGGTGCTCCGATCAATGTTCCAGAAATAGGGGGTCATTGCAAGAAGGTCCATGATCTCCCCGCCGCTCTTCAGCTCAAGCGGATAATTGATCCTCGTTGTAGTTGAAAGAGAAAAAAGCCCCCTGGCCTGTTCGACCATTTCAGATTGGGCATGCTCCCTGGCACTTGGATAGATGATCTCCCTCAGTTCGTTGAGGTGTCGGGGGCCGGGGCTTACGATCACGAGCTTCCCTGTATTCCTCAGGATCCGCGAGAATTCAGCAAAGTCCGCCAGCGAAAAAACGTTCAGTATCGCCGCAAGGGACGAGGGCGCAAAGGGAAGATCAACGTTGCTGGCGACGAACCAGTACATTGTTTTATCGCGTTGAGTTGCAATGCGAACCGCAAATTTCGAGATATCGACTCCGTAATAATCGACGGGGACCGGACCTCCGGGGCGGCTGGCCAGAGACTCCTTGAGGCGTTTGAGATAAAAACCCTCCCCGCATCCAGCGTCAAGAATACTGAAAACGCTTTCCTTCCCTGACTGCTGGAGCGTACCGGCAACCGCTTCGTTGATACCGTCGGATACCCTGTCGTAGAGACCACGGTCCAGAAACCTTCTCCGGCTCTTGATCATGTCTGCGCTGTCACCCGGTTCTTTGGAATGCTTCCGATAAGCAAGCAGGAAATTGACGTATCCCTGACGGGCAGCATCAAAGGTGTGTTTCCGGGAGCATTGGTAGCCGCCGGCGGAGGGAAACAGGAGCTCCCGGCAAACGGGACACTGCAGGATTGAGGTCATCTGCTGTTACCCCCATAGGTCCTTATCTCTTCCAGAAAGTCCTCTCCATACCGCTCAAGCTTCACGTCACCTACACCCGCGATCCGCCGCATCTCGGACGCAGTCTTCGGGAAATGCCTGCACATCTCATGGAGCGTCTTGTCTGAAAAAATAACATAGGGAGGCACATGGCTCTCTCCGGCGATCTTTTTCCTGATCACGCGCAGACGATCAAAAAGCGTTTCGTCATACCAGCCGACTTCAGCTGG
>JAFNGD010000107.1 GCA_017885365.1 Nitrospirota bacterium | reverse complement strand
TTGCCGCCCATCTGCATGTTCCGGACGATGAACATGAACCAGAAGACCATGAGGATAAGGGGCGCCCAGACCACCAGGAAGTTGTACCAGGCGGATTCCTTCACCTGCTCCGCGTTGATCCTGATGCCCTTTGTCCGGAGCTCCTTCACGAGGTCGGGGTAATCGGGCAGGGTGGTCTTGAAGGACTTTCCGGTCTTGTAGTTGCCGGCCAGCTCGAGCCCCTTGATGGTGACATCGTTCACCTCGCCCTTCTCGACCTTGTCCATGAAATCGCTGAAGGGGATCTGGACCGCCGAGGGGGCGATGGGATTGAACAGGTTGAAGACGAGCACTGAAACTACGACGAACAGCAGGATCAGTGCGATGTTCTTATACATTGCGCTCACTGATGATGACCTCCTAGACTGACAGGATGTTACAATTTTTTATATTAACATATTGAAGCCCCCTGAAGCAAGACTTCGGCGAGCTCAGTCGAGTCGCTGCAGGGGATCTTCGATCCTCAGTGTAGTATGTTTATCCTTATCGCTTGCTCACCCCGCAGCAAAATGCCGGGAGTTCGCTCGCTCCCGGATGCACGGGAAGGTTGCAACCGCTTTATCCCTGTCGCTCTTCCCGTTCATCGTGGGGCATGACGGCGATATAGGGCAGGTTCCGGTAGCGGTCCTTGTAATCCAGACCGTACCCCACCACGTACTTGTTGGGGATGCGGAACCCTGCGTAGTCCGCCTCGATCTGCACCTTCCTCCGGTCCGGCTTGTCCAGAAGAACGCAGACCTTCAGGGACTCCGGTCCCCGCTCCAGCAGCATCTTCTTGAGATGGTCGATGGTCACGCCGGAGTCCATGATGTCCTCCACGAGCAGGACATGCTTGCCCCGGATGTCCTCCTTCATGTCGGCAAGCATCGTGACCGGGCAGCCGCCCTTGGAGGAAGAGCTGGTGCAGTGGATGAAATCCATACGCACCGATATCCGGAGCGAACGAAGCAGATCGGACATGAAGAACAAAGCGCCCTTCAGCACTCCCACGACGAGCAGGTCCTTTTCTGCATACTCCGTCGAGATCCGGGATCCGAGCTCCTGGATCTTCCGCTGGATCTCCTCACGGGTAAAGAGCGGTTTGCCGAAATCGATCCCTACCATTGCTTCCTCCAAAGGATCGTAAGGGGTCAGGGGTTAGGGGTTAGCACCCGTACCCTGCATTTCACCCTTTGCCCTTTACCCCTTACGGGTGTTTACGTACCGTCACTACCAGCAGCTTCTTCGTCCCGGGCCCCGGCAGGAACCGCCCATCGGTCCTCATGCCGATGACCCAGACGATGTCCTTCAGCGTCGCGAGCAGAGGCACGGCAGCGCGTATGCTCAGCGGCACCTTCTCGTCCACGAAGTAGTCCTGGAGCTTTTTGCTCTTCCCGCCCATGCCCGCGGGGCAGAACCTGTCGCCCGCCTGCCTGCTTCGCAGATACAAAGGCAGAGTTATCTTATCATAATCAAATTGTGCCTGCCACAGATAATTTTCATCGAACGACCTTTCATCGTCATCTTCCGACCCCCCATAGGAGGGCAATTCACCATCGTGGGCGATGGCTTCGCGTACCTGAACTTCCACCTCCAGACCCGGTCCGGGGACGCCGGTCCTGCCGGGAACTGCGAGGGGGATGGTGAACTCCTCGTGGCGTTCGAGGTGCCGGAGGATGAACGAATCATATTCCCGTGCCAGGGACAGTCCGCCGGGAAGCTCCATCGACCTGCCGGTCTGGGCCTCTGCCATGAAGGCGAGGGCCTCTTCGGTCCGGACCGAGGACAGGCCGGACGTTTCTTCACCGCCGGCTAGGGCAAGGGCCTTTCGCAGTACCCGACGCCGGAGCGCGGGCAGGAGACCGTTGAATGCCGTCCGAACAATGCGGACGGCCTCGCCGTCCCGCCGGACCGTGCGGTCCATGATGCCGGCCAGCGAGTCTTCCATGGCGGCGTCCTCGTCCCGGAGAATCTCCGCTGCCGTAGCGAGCGCCTCCACGATACGCGGGTTGAAACGCTCGAGGACGGGGATGGCCTCCTGCCGGACGCGGTTCCGCGTATAAACCGGCTTCAGGTTGGACGGGTCCGTGACGAAATCCTGGCCAATTTCCTTCAGGTATGCCAGGACCTCCTCCCGTGTTACGTCAATGAGCGGCCTGATGATGTTCTCCCGGACCGGCGGGATGGCCGAGAGCCCGGCCACACCCGCGCCCCGGATGAGCCGCATGAGGAGCGTCTCGGCCTGGTCGTTCGCCGTATGGCCGAGAGCGATACGATCCGCATTGACCGATCCGGCGACCTGCTGCAGGAACCGGTAACGGACCTCCCGGCCGCCGACCTGGGCGGAGAGCCCCCGTTCGGAGCAATAGGCCGGGACGTCGCGGCTCTCGATGGTTGCCGTGACCCCCAGGCCCTTTGCCAGCCCTTCCACGAACATCGCCTCCCTAGCCGATTCACGGCCCCGGAATTGGTGGTCCAGATGGGCCGCGTGAAGCGTCAGGCCGTATTCCGGCGCGAGTGACAGGAACGCGCGGAGCAGGCAGACCGAGTCCGGTCCGCCCGATACCGCCACAACGATCCGATCGCCGGGGGAGAGCATGCCGTGTTTGTTGATGGTCTCTTTGATTTTCGACAGGAGCATCATGAATCCAGGAGCGAGCGCATT
>JAFNGD010000106.1:1577-3278 GCA_017885365.1 Nitrospirota bacterium | reverse complement strand
GACAAGCCGATGATCTACTATCCCCTGTCGGTGCTGATGCTGGCCGGCATCCGGGACATCCTGATCATTTCGACGCCCCTTGACCTTCCGCGGTTCCGCGATGTGTTCCGGGACGGCAGCGACCTGGGGCTCCGGTTTTCCTACGCGGAACAGCTGCAGCCCAACGGATTGGCCGAGGCGTTCCTGATCGGCGAGCGGTTCATCGGAACGGACGCAGTCTGTCTCGTTCTGGGCGACAATATCTTCTACGGGCACGGCATGACCGGGTTGCTGACCAAGGCCGTGCGCGACGTAACGGCGTCGGGCGGGGCAACGGTCTTCGGTTACTACGTCAAGGACCCCGAGCGGTACGGCATCGTGGAGTTCGACGGTCGCGGAAGCGTCCTCTCGATCGAGGAGAAGCCGGCACGTCCGAAGTCCCGTTACGCGGTCACGGGGCTGTACTTCTATGACAACGACGTGGTCCGCATCGCGAAGGGCATCAAGCCTTCGGGGCGGGGGGAACTGGAGATCACGGACGTGAACCGGGAATATCTGCGCATGAACCGGCTTCGCGTCGAGCTCATGGGCCGGGGATATGCATGGCTCGACACCGGTACCCACGAGAGCCTGCTGGAAGCGGGCGATTTCATCGCCACCATCGAGCGGCGGCAGGGCCTCAAGATGGCGTGCATCGAGGAGATCGCCTTCAATCTCGGCTATATCGGCAGGGAGCAGCTGTTGAAGGCCGCCGCCGACCACAAGAAGAACGCCTATGGCGAGTATCTCCGGATGGTGGCAGAACAAGGAGTTCCCGGTGCCCTTTGATCTCCGGAGGCTGACGATACCGGATTTGGTGCTGATCGAGCCAAAGACCTATGGCGACGACCGGGGAGTGTTCCTCGAGATCTACAAGCACTCGGATTTCGTCCGGTCCGGCATCCCCGAACACTTCGTCCAGGACAACTATTCACGCTCCATCCGCGGCGTTCTGCGCGGGCTTCATTACCAGCTGGATCCGAAGGCGCAGGGAAAGCTCGTTCGGTGCGTGCGCGGGCGGATCTTCGATGTGGCCGTGGACATCCGGAAGGGGTCTCCGACCTATGGGCAATGGGAGGGCGAGGAACTTTCCGGGGAGAACGGTCTGATGCTGTTCATCCCTGCAGGCTTCGCCCATGGCTTCCTGACGGTGAGCGAATCTGCCGAAGTGCTGTACAAGTGCACTGAGGAATATTCGCCGGCGCACGACCGGGGGATCATCTGGAACGATCCGGATATCAATGTCCCCTGGGCAATCACGGACCCGCTCCTGTCTGACAAGGACCGGCTCCATCCGCGGCTTCGGGAAGCCGAGAACAACTTCCGGTATCCCTCATGAGATATCTCATTACCGGCAGGAACGGTCAACTGGCGAAGGCGTTCGTGCGGAGGCTGGAGTCGGTCTCCGCGGAGCATCTTGCCCCCGCTGAGTCCCAATGCGATATCACCAATGCTGCCGGCATCCGGGACCTGGCAGGGTCCTTCCGCCCCGGCGTCATCATCAACTGCGCGGCTTATAACCAGGTTGACCGGGCCGAGCAGGAGCGCGGCGCCGCGTTCGCCGTGAACGCCGAGGGCCCCCGCATCCTGGCGGAAGCGGCACGGGACCAGGGCGCGTTCCTGGTGCACTTCGGCTCCGACTATGTGTTCGACGGGACGAAGGAGAGCGGCCTGTACCGTGAG
>JAFNGD010000106.1:0-1553 GCA_017885365.1 Nitrospirota bacterium | reverse complement strand
GTCTTCCGCTTGAGCTGGGTCTTCGGAGAGGGACAACAGAACTTCATTGTGAAGCTTCTTGCCTGGTCGCGCACCCAGGAGTTCCTTCGGGTGGCCTGTGACGAGGTCTCGGTCCCGACATGGACGGAGACCGTCGTCGATGCGACCCTCAGGGCACTGGAGCAGGGCGTGACGGGGTTGTATCATCTTACTAATAGCGGCTACTGCTCGCGGTATGAGTGGGCCAGGGCGATACTCCATCAGAAAGGCATCGACAAGTTCGTCCGGCCCGTCTCCATGGACGTGTTTGACCTGCCGGCGAAGCGTCCGAAATTCTCCGCCATGACCAATCACCTGATCGCTGACCGGTCGAACATCTCGCTGCCCCCCTGGGAGGAGGCGGTCGAACGCTTTCTGAAGGAGGAACGCAGTTCATGAACCAGAGCCCGCACGTCAACGACATGCAGCGTATCCTGGGGGACCACGCGACGACCATGCTTGTGACCGGCGGCGCTGGGTTCATCGGTTCGAACTTCATCCGCCATGTCCTGAAGAGAACGGATTTTCGCGGGACGGTCGTCAACTACGACAAGCTGACCTACGCGGGGAACCTGGTGAGCCTCGCGGACATCGATCGGGAGTTCGGAGGACCAAGGTACCTCTTCGAGCACGGGGACATCTGCGATCACCAGCGGCTGACGGACCTGTTCTCGAAGCAGCCGATCTCCGTCGTTGTCCATTTCGCTGCCGAGAGCCATGTGGACCGGTCCATCCACGGGCCGGCGGATTTCATCGAGACCAACATCAACGGGACCTTCCGGCTGCTGGAAGCGTCGCGTACCGCATGGAAGGGCCGGAACAATGTCCGTTTCCACCACGTCAGCACCGACGAGGTCTACGGATCGCTCGGCGCAACAGGGGCGTTCCTCGAGACCACGCCCTATGATCCGCGGAGCCCCTATTCAGCGTCCAAGGCGTCGTCGGACCACCTAGTGAGGGCGTATTTCCATACCTACGGCTTGCCCGTGACGATCTCGAACTGCTCGAACAACTACGGACCCTACCAGTTCCCGGAGAAGCTCATCCCGCTCGTGGTCCTGAACGCCCTGGAAGGGAAATCGTTGCCGGTGTACGGCGACGGCAAGAACGTGCGGGACTGGCTATACGTGGACGATCACTGCGAGGCGGTCTGGCGGATCCTGAACCGGGGAACCGCAGGCGAGACTTATAACGTCGGCGGCGAATGCGAGAAGCAGAACATCGAGGTGGTGACCACGATCTGCGACGTCCTGGAGGAACTTGCTCCGGCGAAGGATAATCCCGCGCTCCGGAGGCAGGTCGGCATGACCCGGTACCGGGACCTGGTCACCCACGTGACCGACCGTCCGGGACACGACCGCCGCTACGCCATCAACTGCGACAAGATCAAGCGCGAGCTCGGGTGGCGGCAGGACCATGATTTCGTGGGCGGGCTGCGTTCGACCATCGCGTGGTATATTCAAAACACCGCGTGGGTCGACGGTATCCGGAGCGGCGATTACCAGAAATGGATCGAGCGGAACTATACCGCCAGA
>JAFNGD010000105.1 GCA_017885365.1 Nitrospirota bacterium | reverse complement strand
ATCATCATGGTCGAGAACGCCCACAAGAAGCTCGAGGAATGGGAGCATACCCCCCCAATACCCCCCCTTGGCAAGGGGGGGAGAGGGGGGGTGTCGCGCGTGGACGTGATCATCCACGCGGCGCAGGAGGTCGGGCCGTCGCTCTTTTTCTCCTTACTGGTCATCACCGTGGGCTTTCTGCCGGTCTTCACGCTCCAGGCCCAGGCGGGCAGGATGTTCAAGCCCCTGGCATACACCAAGACCTTTGCCATGCTCTTCGCCTCCTTCCTGGCGGTCACGCTCACGCCTGTCCTCATGACGCTGTTCCTGCGCGGGAAGATGAAGTCCGAGGACGAGAACCCCATCATCAAGGCGGTGAACAAAGTCTACAAACCGCGCGTGGCCTTCTCGCTCCGCTTCAGCCGGGGGGTGATCATCGCTGCTATCATGATCGTCGTCGTGACGGGGCTTATCTTCGTGCCGCCCATGTTCAATGTAACCATCGTTCCCGGCATCAAGCTGGGTTCGGAATTCATGCCGCCCCTGGACGAGGGCACGCTCTTCTATATGCCCGTGACCGTGCCTGCCCTGGCCATCTCCGAGGCGTCGCGGCTGCTCCAGCTTCAGGACAAGCTGCTCAGGACCGTGCCCGAGGTGTCACAGGTCTTCGGCAAGGCGGGCCGCGCCGAGACACCTACGGACCCGGCGCCGGTCGAGATGTTCGAGACCATCGTGAACCTCAAGCCGGAGTCGCAGTGGCGGAAGGGCATGGACCTCGACAAGATCAAGAACGAGCTGAATGACGCGGTCCAGATCCCGGGCGTGTCGAACTCCTTCACCATGCCGATCAAGGCCAGGATCGACATGCTTGCCACGGGCATCCGGACCCCGGTGGGCGTCAAGGTGCTTGGTCCGAAACTGGAAGTGATCGACACGGTCTCGCGCGAAGTGGAGACCGCGGTCAAGTCTGTGCGCGGTACGCGGAGTGCCTACGCCGAGCGGCTTCTGACAGGCTATTTCCTGGACATCCGGCCGAAGCGCGGCGAGATCGCCCGGTATGGCCTGTCCATGGACGATGTCCAGACGGTGGTCGGAAGCGCACTGGGCGGCATGACGCTCACCACGACCGTCGAGGGCCGGGAGCGCTACTCGGTGAACGTCCGTTACCCCCGCGAGTACCGCAGCGATATCGACCGGATCAAACGCATCCTGGTGCCGGTGGAACGGGTTGCAGCATCATCGTCAGGCGGCATGGGCGCGGCGGCTTCGACAGGAGGCGGCGTGTCATACGTCCCGCTGGGATCGCTCGCCGACATCGACATCGTCCAGGGCCCTACGCAGATCAAGAGCGAGGAGGGCCTGCTCGCCAACTACGTGTACGTCGACTTCACCGGACGCGACGTGGGCGGCTATGTCGAAGAGCTGCAGAAGAAGGTTGCGGCAACGGTGAAACTGCCGGCAGGTTACCGCCTCCAGTGGAGCGGCGAATACGAATATCTCGTAAAGACCCATGAGCGGCTGAAGCTCGTTATCCCGCTGACGCTGCTCATCATCTTCGTGCTGCTCTATCTGAACACGCGGTCCACGGTAAAGACCATCATCGTGCTGCTGGCAGTGCCGTTCTCGCTCGTCGGTTCCTTCTGGTTCCTCTGGATGATGGGATACAACATGAGCATTGCGGTCTGGGTTGGGCTCATCGCCCTTGCGGGTCTCGACGCCGAGACGGGCGTGGTGATGCTGCTCTACCTCGACCTGGCCCATGACAAGTGGAAGCAGGAAGGCCGGCTGAACACGGAGCACGACCTGAAAGAGTCGATCATGGAAGGCGCGGTGAAGAGGATACGGCCGAAGCTCATGACCGTGGCGGTCATCCTCGCGGGCCTTGTGCCGATCATGTTCAGCCACGGCGCGGGNNCATCGCCGCGCCCATGGTCGGCGGCGTCATCACCTCCGAGATCCTGGAGCTCACCATCTACCCGGCGATCTATCTGCTTTGGAAGAAGAGGGAGCTGAATGAGGCCCGTGAGGCGTAAGGCGTCAGGCGAGAGGCGAAAGACGGACACGGAGACACGAGGACGGGGTGACGCGGGGTAAAGGCAGATACGGGGACACGGTGACGCGGGGATCGTCATAAAAAAGACACGGAGACGCGGGGAAAAAGTGTAAAAAAGAGAACGGTAGCCACATCGGCCGCCGTTTTTATTTTTTCAACCCTTTCGTTATAATAATCGCTCATTCTCAGATTAAATACCATCTGACAACGGTTTTTTCATTATTTCATAACGTCATTGGTATGCACAGGTGGCAATAAGTTCCTTAAGGTCTCAATGGTTTAGCATGCATATCAGCATGCCTTTGGATATAGGGGAAGGTAATTCCCTGTTTCTTCCTTGACAATCACCGGTTTGGCGCCCATACTCCACCCCCATTGTCGTCCAATCAGGGGAGAGTGCTATGAGAAGTAACTCGTGGGTAGTGCAGATGTTGTTGCTGTTGTCTTTGTCGGCACTGACCGCGGCGTGTGGCGGTGGTGGCGCTGGTGGCGTTAGTAGCACTGGTGGCATTAGTGGCGGTGGTGGCGTTAATGGCGCTGGTGCCGCTGGTGGCGGGTCTGCTCCGCTTGCGACCGGGATATTCACGAAGACCGCCCATAAAATGTCGGTAGCCAGTGCGAGTTTGGACAGGCATTTCAGCGCATTGGTGCCCTCTATCAGGGTGCAGCATCTCTATAGTGGAACAAGCGGGGCTACGGGAAACAGGATACAGGGTTCTGGCTATGTAACAGCGGTGGCCTTCAGGTCGAATAGCATAACCACCGGGCTCACTTGTCCCGACGTAACGATAAAGATGGGTCACACATCCGTTACCTCGTTGACCACAACGTTCGCAAATAACGTTGAGCAGGGGAAGGGATCGTTGGTGACCGTGCTGCAGAACAAGCAAATAGCTGTTCCGTCCGTGGGT
>JAFNGD010000104.1 GCA_017885365.1 Nitrospirota bacterium | reverse complement strand
AGATCGAGGGCTTGGACGCAAAAGGTTGGCGCGTGCTGGCCGAGAACGCTGCCCTCTATGCTTCGGGCGGCCGCTTCGCCGCCGAGATCAGCGTCGCGCCAGGGATCTACCAGAAGCTGCGGCTCAGCTTCAAGGGCTATGACAAGCGGTTCCGCGAGACGACCCTGCCGGTGACNNACCCTGTCGGGCAAGAACGCTGCGCAGGACTTCGCGCAGCAGTCCGTAGCGCTCAAGTTCTCGGACAAGACCGACGAGCGCGTGCGCGTGCTCTCCACGACCCTGCCGGGCCTGGGGCTCTGGATCAAGAACATCGAGATCGCGACGGAGGCGCAGTTCCTGGGGACCTGGGAGCTGGGCGCCGAGGTGGTGAGCGGCGGCAAGCTGCAGTTCCAGAAGCTGCTCTCCGGCAGCATCGCGACCGTGGGAACAAAGGGTGCGCTGCTTGAGATCCCTGTGGCTGGCTACTGGGCTACGCGGTCCCTCGTGCTGCGGCTCGATCCGGGCAACAGGTATGTCGGCGCAGTCAGGTCCATGGCGATCACTGTGAACCTGCCGCGCATGACCTTCTACGCTGACAAGGCCGGCTCATATCTGGCCCAGACCGGCCTGGGGAGCCTGGTGGCCATCCAGGAAACGCCGGGGGACAAGGAGCGGAAGGCCAGTGCTGTCGTCGCTTTCTCCGATGCGCAGGAGAATCCGCAGTGGGCGCCCGAGAGCCTGCTCAAGAAGTATGCTGTTGCGGGCGGGCCCTTTGACGGGAAGGGGTTCCGCTGGCAATCGCGGCTCCCGGTCGCGGAGGCGGGATACTACCGGCTGGTGCTGAACCGCGAGGCAAGCCTTCGGCCGGGATCCGGCACGATCCGGATCGTGAAGGACGGCGTCCAGGTCCCTTACTTTTCCGGTCCGAGCGAGGAGCGGGTGATCGCCCTTGCGGCAACGCCTGAGTACGACAAGAAGAAGAACAGGACCACCTGGACCGTCGAGCTGCCGGACCGGTTAACTGACCTGAGGGAGCTGAGCGTTGAGTCCGCCGGGATCTTCGACCGGGTCGTGCAAATCGAGGTGCCGCTCCAGGGGCGAGCGGGGTGGCAGGTGTGGAGGACGATGCGCTGGCAGAACGCTTCGCAGACCCCGTCGGTCCTGCGCGTGCCGCTCGCCGGCCTGCCGCAAGACGCGGCGAAGCTGCGCATCACCATGGAGCACGGCGACAACCGGCCCATCGAGCTTGGCAAGCTGCAGGCGAGCTACGGCGCGCCGGCGCTGCTCTTCCTGGCGTCTGCTGCCGGGGACTACGCGCTCTACGGCGGGAACGACACGATCGGCGCGGCGAAGTACGACCTGACGCTGGTGCAGGCCCACCTGGCCGATGTCCTGCCGAAGACCGTGGAGATGGGGAGCGTCGAATCAGCCAGTTCCGCGGGGTTCAAGAACGCGTTCCTGGGAGTGTTCGAGGACAAGAGCTGGGGGCTCTATGCCGTGCTCGGCGCGGTGACCCTTATCCTGATGATCGTGATCGCCAGGCTCTTCCCGAAGGCGGAACAGTAGGCGGGCGAGGGGACAGATCCCTTAAGGTCCGGTCTGCTTTCTTGTCATTCTGCCAACATTAGAATCCTTATTGCAGGCGGTCCTATATGATGCGCTATAATTAAAGTAACATGACATAGAAAAAGGTATATCAACGGGGAGGTACAGCGTCATGAAAGAATGTCCGCCTGTTCAAGTTCAGATCGACCGTGAGATACTCGATTATCTGTCCCGTCAACCAGCCGCGGAGGATACTCTTGAGGGCATCATGCGGGATCGGTTACCGGCAGGAGCAACCAGCAAGCAAACGACGCTTGTAAAGGAAGTAGTGGCCGACCTTGTCACACAAGGTCTGATCGAGAGGGTAAAGAAGGAAGACCGCACGCTTTACCGCGTAAAGTCCAGGCCCTGAAGAGCGCAGGTGAGGTCCGCACGCAGGACTTCATCGCTGTCGGCATATCGAACTAACCTTGTGGTCAGGACCCTATCTACCCCGTCATTCTCCCCGCGAACTCTTCGCCCAGCACCACGATAGATTCGATATCCAGGTACTTGTCCACGGTTTTGTCCAGGAGCAGCTTGCACTGGGCCGGGAAATCCTCGTCCGGAACCGCATCATAGAACAAGAGCAAAGCTGGGTATCGGGGGAAGAACCGGAATTCGTAGGCAACATCGTGGCTTCCCTTGATCTCCGTCGGCACGCCGCCCATTCGTTCACAGGCCTGTTTCAAACCCTCGATGTTTCCCGTGAAGTGTTTCGCGATGACCTCTTCCACGTGGCCTGCCCATGCCTTGTCCTTGGCGTGCGACGCTGGTACGGAGCTGAAGGTGATCCATTCGCCCGAGGGGGCGGGAGGGTCGGGCATGGAGAGGTGATTATAGATCAGGATGGAGATGAAGGGGACCGGCTCCTTGCCGTACCGGTCCGCGATCCGCTCTTTCGTGACCAGGAACGGTTCCCCGAGGAAATCGATCTGGAGCGTGTCGGCGTTGACGAACGTGGCGCCGCTCTGCTCGGAGATGCGTTTGAAATCGAGCGCCGCTACCTTCGGCCGGAGACTGATCAGTGCCTGTTCATAGACCGTTCCGCGCGCCGCTGGCTGCTCCGCCAGTTCTTCGGCAAGGGCCGTCTTTGCTTCTGTGCTCAGGTTCGGGCATGCGGTAATGGAAGCCATGCGGGCAGCGACCTTGGTGGCGAATCCGAAGCAGGTGGGCATGCCGCAGGTGCCGCAATTCGTCTTGGGAAGGAGCTTGTAGATCTCGACGGCGGTCTTCATGAAATAACATTACCGCGAAAGGGGCGGGGTGTCAAATGATGTAGATCATAGGGAGGAAGGTGTTAGGTGATGGGTGTTAGGTGATGGGGAAATAGGTAATGGTTTCCAACCCGGGACCCATGCCCATGACCTATGACCTATGACCCATGACCTATGACCTGCCTTTATCCCTTCGGCCATTTGTCCGTAACGTTCCCACCATCATCGTATTTGCAGGCGGTCATGAAAGGATCATGATAGAAGGTGAACCATGCTCCTTCGGCCACGCCGTGCTTCATCCACTGTTCCTTTGCAGCGATGGCCTCCATCGGGAAGTTGTCATAGGCCATGACCCAGAGGGGATTGGCGTGTGCATGGGTCGGCAGGAGGTCGCCCAAGTGAAGCGCCTTCTCTCCCCGCGATGCCATCTCGACGATCTGGTGACCGCCGTTGTGGCCGCCTGTGTGGACCACCGAGATTCCTGGCGCCACCTCATAGCGTCCCTCGACGAGGACCAGGTTCGGGCTGGTCCGCATCAGTTCGTTGTTCAGGGGCCAGTAGGTATTGATGGTCCGGATGTTCGGATTCAGAACATCATGCCATTCCTTTTTTTGGAGGATGTGCTTCGCCTTCGGGAACGTGAGACCGGGCGTCCCGTCCTGCTCCTGCATGATGACGCCGCCGGCGTGGTCGAAGTCGTAATGGGTCAGGACGACGACATCGATGTCCTCGCGGCCGATGCCGAGCTGCTTGAGCTCCTGCGGGACAGACCAGTCTTCCTTGATACGGTAGATCTTCTTCTGCTTATCCGTCAGCTTGTTCCCGATGCCTGACTCGATCAGCACGAGCGCCTGCGGGGTCCTCACCAGGATGGGCCAGGCGGTGAGGGGGATGTAGTTGTCCTCGACGGGGGGGTACTTCTTCTGCCACAGCACCTTCGGCACGACGCCGAACATGGTACCGCCGTCCAGCTCGAACGTGCCGCCGTTCAGCCAGGTAAGTTCAAGGTCACCGATGCGGAATCCTGTCTTCATGGCATCTCCTGAAAAAGAAAGCGGCCCGGAGGCCGCAGATCATGAAACTGCACCACAGAGGAAAAGCAAAAAACTTGTCTCTCGCAAAGCCGCCAAGCACGCAAAGAAAGCAGGAAACTGGATGTTTCAAAGAAGTGGGGTAAGTTTTCTTTGCGCCTTTGCGTCTTGGCGAGACAAAGGTTCTTGATCTCGTTCAGTGGTTCGGGGAATTTGCTTTGAAATGGCCTATTTCTTCTTCGCGTAGCCGACCCGCTGCATGGCCGTTTCGACCTCGCCCAGGATGGCCGGGTCGTCGATGGTCGAGGGCGCCGTGTAGGCCTCGCCGTCGGCGATCTTGCGCATGGTGCCGCGCAGGATCTTGCCCGAGCGCGTCTTGGGCAGGCGGCTGACGACCGCCGCTTCCTTGAAGCAGGCGATGCCGCCTATCTCCTCGCGGATCATCTTAACGAGCTCTTTTTTAACGTCCGCCTCGTCGCGGTTCTTTCCCGCCTTCAGGACCACGAGCCCGAGCGGCAGCTGGCCCTTGAGTTCGTCGTGCACCCCGAAGACTGCGCATTCCGCCACGTCGGGGTGCTGCGCGACGATCTCCTCCATCTCGCCGGTCGAAAGCCGGTGGCCGGCGACGTTGATCACGTCGTCCACACGGCCCATGATGTACACGTAGCCGTCCTCGTCGATGTTCCCACCGTCGCTGGTGAAGTAGTAGCCGGGGTAGGGCTTCAGATAGGACTCCAGGAATCGCTGGTCCGCGTTCCAGAGCGTCGGGAGCGTGCCCGGCGGGAGCGGGAGCTTCACGGCCACGAGGCCTTCCTGCTTGCGGCCGAGCACCTTGCCCGTCGAGTCGAGTATCTGGACGTCGAATCCCGGTACCGGCTTGGTCGAGGACCCGGGCTTCACCGGGAACTCCTCAATGCCCATGCAATTGGCGGTGATGGGCCAGCCGGTCTCGGTCTGCCACCA
>JAFNGD010000103.1:1590-3055 GCA_017885365.1 Nitrospirota bacterium | reverse complement strand
TGCTGAGCAAGTCGCTTGATGCCGGCGATAAAGAACAGTTCTACTACGACATATCCCTCGTGGTCCATATTTCCGACAGCTTTGCCAACCAAGAGAACCTTCCTATATATACCGAAACAATAGCAAAAGAACGAGTATTACAAAACAGCGCTGAGAGGCCGGTTGTCATAGGTTTTGGTCCTGCCGGCATGTTCGCAGCTCTTGAGCTAATTGCGTATGGGCTCAAGCCGATCATATTCGAACGGGGTAAAANNTTCGGCGCGCCTGAAGAAATAGGGTATGTCAGCAAGCCCCATCTGGGAACGGACGTGCTGTGCGGGATCGTCCGCAACATAAGGAACCATATCCTCGAACAGGGCGGTGAGATACATTACCGCTCCAAAATGACGGATATGCTTATATCGGACAATGCTGCCGTTGGCGTCGTCATAAACGGAGAAAAGGAATATCGTTGTTCAAGCCTCTATCTTGCCGTGGGGCATTCTGCGCGCGACACCTTTGAGCTGCTCCATAACAAGGGCATCATTCTTGAGCAGAAGCCGATCTCTGTCGGGGTGAGAGTGGAGCACCCTGTGGAGATCATCAATCGCATGCGATATGACGAAAAATATAAGGACTTCTCCGGCATCGGGGCTGCTACGTATTCTCTTAATTACACCGATCGAAAAATAGGAAGGGGGGTGTATACCTTCTGCATGTGTCCAGGCGGCGAGGTGATTAACGCTTCATCGGAATACGGCATGATGGTCGTAAACGGCATGAGCTACTCACGCAGGTCATCGGAATTTTCCAATGCCGCCATCGTAGTAACCTGCCAGACCGACGACTACCGATCAGCCGATCCCCTGGCCGGNNCAGGAAGGATTCAGGCAATTTAAATAAAAATTCGTGTGCCACGGGCACTAGAGCGGCGGACATGCATGAGATATTTCCCGCGTTTGTAAACGATGCGCTCGTGACCGCCTTTACGACATGGAAAAAGACTAATCCGATATTTGTTTCCCCTCATGCCATATTGATGGGTGCTGAAACAAGAACGTCGGCGCCGCTCAAGATAACGCGCAGTGACAAATTTGAATCAGTGAACATCAAGAACCTTTACCCCATAGGCGAAGGCTCCGGCTATACCGGCGGTATAACAAGTTCGGCTGCCGATGCGATAAGAGCGGTGGAGGCCGTTCTGTCATCCCTCTAACAACAAACGGACACGGCTACGCTTTTTCTTGACGAGATCGCCAGGCGATGGGGCCGGGTCTGTAGTGTTTCACTTTGACAAACAACTACTCCTTGAATTCCCCCCGAGGTTATGCGATAATTTCGCTCCACGATGGGCGAATCCCGGAACACCATAACGCGGTACCTGTCCGTTCTTGCCGTCCCCTTGTGGGCGGGCGTCCTTGCGTTCCCTTTTGCCGGGCCGTTGCGGGCGCTCCAGGTCGTCCTGGTCGTGCTGGCGGGCACTGGG
>JAFNGD010000103.1:248-1537 GCA_017885365.1 Nitrospirota bacterium | reverse complement strand
TCTTCGTCCTTCTCCTCTTCGTCATTCCCTTCTTCCAGAACGATTATTACCGCGACGTGCTGACCTTGACGGCCATGTACGCCGTGCTCGCGATGGGACTGAACCTCGTGGTGGGCCAGACGGGCCTGTTGAACCTCGGGTACGTAGCATTCTACGCCATCGGCGCGTACACCTACGCCATCCTCTCGACGCAGTTCGGGCTTCCCTTCTGGCCCGGCCTCGCTGCCGGAGCCGCCTCGTCCGCCTTCATGGCGCTCCTGATCGGCCTTTCGACGCTGAAACTGCGCGGCGACTATTTCGCCATCGTGACGCTGGGCCTGGGCGAGATCACGCGCATCGTGCTGAACAACTCGGACAGCGTCACCGGGGGGCCGAACGGCATCTCCCGCATCGGCAGGCCGTCACTCTTCGGATACGCCTTCTCCACGCCCCTCGATTACTACTACCTCATCCTCGTCATCGCCATCGTCACGGTCTTCGCCATGAATCGGATCATGGTGTCGCGAATCGGCAGGGCGTGGATCGCCATTCGCGAGGACGAGATCGCCGCCGAGGCCATGGGCATCAACACCTTCCGGCTGAAGCTGCTGGCCTTCGTCATCGCCTCGGCATGGGCGGGGATGACCGGGGTGTTCTTCGCGGCGAAGATGGCCTTTGTCTCGCCCGAGAGCTTCACCTTCTTCGAGTCCGTCATGATCCTCTGCATGGTCGTGCTCGGGGGGATGGGGAGCATCCCGGGCATCATCCTCGGGGCGTTCCTTCTGATCACGCTGCCCGAGGTGTTCCGCGATTTCGCCGACTACCGCATGCTCGGCTTCGGCGTCGCGCTGGTGCTGATGATGATCTTCCGTCCCCAGGGGCTGCTCGGAACGGCGAAGAATTCGAAGTAAATCGGATTTACCGCAGAGATCGCAGAGATCGCTGAGAAAGGCAAAGACCGGCTTATTGGTTCTAACTCTGCGTGCTCCGCGGGCTCTGCGGTGAGATAGTTGCCTTATGCTTCTTCTTGAGACCAAAAACCTGACCAAGCACTTCGGCGGCCTCAAGGCCCTCGAGGGCATCGACGTCCGCGTCGAGCGCGAGCGCATCGTGAGCATCATCGGTCCGAACGGCGCCGGCAAGACCACGTTCTTCAACTGCATCACCGGCATCTACCGGCCCACGCAGGGGAGGGTGGTCTTCACCGACCGTGACGTGACGACCATGGCGCCCCATGACATCACGGCCCTGGGCGTGGCGCGCACCTTCCAGAACATCCGGCTCTTCGGCGGCATGACCTGCCTGGAGAA
>JAFNGD010000103.1:0-137 GCA_017885365.1 Nitrospirota bacterium | reverse complement strand
ATGAACCCCCAGGAGACGCAGGAGCTCATGGCCCTGATCCGCCGTATCCGGGACAACGGCGTGGCAATCATCCTGATCGAGCACGACATGAAGGTCGTCATGGGCATCTCCGACCGCGTGGTGGTGCTGGACCACGG
>JAFNGD010000102.1 GCA_017885365.1 Nitrospirota bacterium | reverse complement strand
GCAAGGGCGCCACGCGCGCCTTCGGGCCGGGTGAGATCGACCTGCCGCAGGAATACCGGCACGCGGGCCAGCCGGTGCTGATCGGCGGCACCATGGGAACGTCGTCGTACATCCTTATCGGCACGGAAGAGGGGATGCGGGTGGCCTTTGGTTCGGCCTGCCACGGAGCGGGAAGGTCCATGTCGCGGACACAGGCGAAAAAACAATGGCACGGCAGGGACGTCGTGCGATCGCTTGAAGGTCAAGGCATCCTGATTCGGGGCCATTCCTACTCCGGCATCGCCGAGGAGGCGCCGGGGTCCTATAAGGACGTGACCGAGGTTGTGGATTCCGCTCACCACGCGAACCTGGCGCGGAAAGTGGCGCGCGTAAGACCGCTGGCCTGCGTCAAAGGATAATAGACCGTACCGTTAGACACTGAAGAAGCGGATGACTGTATGATAAAGGCGGATACAAACCGAATTATTCTTTCTCAAAACCTCTACCCAAAGGGTGAATCCGGGAACGTGTACATTCATCGTGGCGGGCTACAGGGTAGCGAGCGATCAGCATAACGATCACTTCCTTGAGGATCGAAGATTCCTTCCTGCTTGCTGGAGGGAACATCAATTTTCCAAAGACAAGAATTCCTCTTGTATCCGACTCTTATCGGCATTCGCTCAGAAGCTCCTACTTCTGATGTCCGTGTCAAATGCTGTTTCTCGGTTCAATAATCTACCGGAGAGCTCAAGAATGAAGAAAAGGATCATCGTCGCAATCATAGCTGCTCTGATCATCGCAGGTGTCGCGGCATATCAATATCTCAAGAACAGCCGGGATGAGGGAACGCTCGAGCTTTCAGGCACTGTCGAGGTGACGGAGGTGAACCTGGGATTCAAGGTCGCCGGGAAGGTGGCAGAGCTGATCGTTGATGAAGGCCAGCGCGTGAAGAAGGGCGACCGTCTTGCCGCTCTGGACAGCGCCGAGATGGAACACATCGTGGCACAGAACAGTGCTGCGGTGGCCGTTGTGGAGGCCGAGCAGGAAAGGGCACGCAAGGACTTCGACCGGGCCGTTGCGCTCGTCGAGAGCGGCGTACTCCCGCCCCAGCAACTGGATACGGCGAAAAAATCCTATGACTCTGCCATGGCGCAGCACCGGCAGGCGCGATCGGCGCTCTCGGCATCCCGGGACCGATTGGGGGACATGGTCGTCCTTGCGCCGGTATCGGGCGTAATCCTGCGCAAAAATTCGGAGGTAGGTGAGACCGTCGCGGCCGGTGCAGCCGTCTATTCCCTCGGCGACCTGGAAAACCCCTGGATAAAGGTCTACGTGAAGGAGGATAAACTGGGCCTGGTAAAGCTCGGCCAGCGGGCTGTGGTGATGACAGACTCCTTCCCGAAAAAGACCTACTCCGGCACGGTGACCACAATCTCCTCGGAGGCGGAGTTCACGCCGAAGAACGTGCAGACCAAGGAAGAGCGCGTCAAACTTGTCTTCGCCCTGAAGGTGAGCGTTAAGAATGAGAATGAAGAGCTCAAACCGGGGATGCCCGCGGACGTAAAGATAAACATGAGGTAATAAAATTTGTCTTAGAAATACATAAAACAACTATAAAACAATAAGATAGACTGTATTACCTATATCATTGGTTTTACTATGCCCCCTCTCCCCGTGATCACTGCCAAAAGCCTGACCCGTTCTTTTGGACCCATCTGTGCTGTTAATAAGCTCGATATTTCCATCAGCCGCGGCGAACTCTATGGCCTCGTCGGCCCTGACGGCGCCGGCAAGACCACAACCATGCGGCTGCTGACCGGCATTATGGCCCCGACCTCCGGCGAGGCGTGGGTTGCCGGTTACCCGGTCCTGACCGAGGCGGAACGGATCAAGGAAAAGATCGGATACATGTCACAGCGGTTCGGACTGTATGAGGACCTCACGGTGATGGAGAACATCCTGTTCTATGCCGACATTTATGAGGTAGCTCAACAGGAACGGCGGTCCCGGATCGAACGGCTCCTCGGCTTCAGCAACCTCACGCCTTTTGTGGATCGCCTCGCCGGCAAACTTTCCGGCGGAATGAAGCAGAAACTGGGCCTTGCCTGCGCCCTTGTCCATACCCCCGAGATCCTGTTCCTTGATGAACCGACGAACGGCGTTGACCCGGTCTCCCGGAGGGACTTCTGGCGCATCCTGTATGATCTCCTTCGGGAAGGCGTCACGATCTTCCTCTCCACTTCCTATCTCGATGAGGCTGAACGGTGCTCGAGGATAGGGCTCATGCACAAGGGGAAGGTCATCATCGAGGACCAGCCGAAGAAGGTGAGGAGCACTCTTGCCCTGCCCATGATGGAGGTATGGACCGACCAGGTGAGAACAGCCGGTGAGATCGCCGGTACCGTGCGCGGCGTGTCCCGCGTAAGCGTGTATGGGGACCGGCTCCATATCGGCCTTGAACGGAAAGAAGATGTAGCTGCAGTACTGAGCATGCTGGCACGGGAAGGCATCTCGGTCCAGGATCACCGGGAGATACTTCCCTCCCTTGAGGATGTGTTCATTGCGATGGTGGAAAAATGATGCAGGGTCAAGGGTCAAAGGGCAGGGGTCATGGAAAGCAATAAACCGGCTATCAATAAGGACATCGCCGTGAGCGTTCAGGGGCTCACCCG
>JAFNGD010000101.1 GCA_017885365.1 Nitrospirota bacterium | reverse complement strand
GATTGACAGGAACCGCCGTATACGGATCCGTACGTACGGTGGTGTGGGTGGACGTCGGGGGCGACCCCGCCTCCTACCCGATTCAGATGATCGTATCTTGTCCTAGGCGTTCTTGAACGCCGCCAGCCACATGATGTGGCTTTTTTCCTCGTTGATTACCTCGTCGACGACCTCTTTTTCCTTCACGATCTTCCGAAGCTCCATGAAGTAGAGCAGNNGGGGAGGGACTTGGTCCTGCCGAGGAAGAACTCGGACTCCACGAAGGCCCGCATGTAGTTGGAGACCTCGTCCCATTCCACCGGCTCCGTGCCCGACTTCGTCACCATGTCCTTCAGGCCGCTGAAGGTCTTTTCGTGCACCTTCTCTTTGGCGGCCAGGGTCGTGAACAGGTTCACCAGCTCCGCGTTCTTCTTGAACTTCTTCGCCATCGTGGTGTAGAACCGGTAGCCGAGGATCTCGGTCCTCACCGCCATCTCGATGACCTCGTTGATGTTGTAATTGTTCATGGGATCTCCCTTGCGAATGAGGTGATGAGCACGTGCAATGGCTAAAATAATAGCGTGTTAGCGCAAAGGTGTCAACACCGAAAATCGGAATGATCGCTGCCGCCTGGCAGACAGGTTAGATGGGTATGGCTAAAGGATTTTAGCGGTTCGNNACGAACGGATGAATCCAGGAGCGAGCGCATTCCCCGCAGCTTGCTGCGGGGTTAGCGAGCGATAAGAATAAATAATACTTCCTTGAGGATCTGAGATTCCCTGCAGCTTGCTGCAGGGATCTTCAATGCCAATACTATCAATATTTCCACGGATCGCCCTGAGCGCTCTGTTGAGTCGGCGAAGCGCCGTCGAAGGGTGAGCGGTGAACTCATAGGGGACATTGATACATTGTCCACGGGCTGCAGGCGGTCGAGGCGGAAGCCGAAGAGGTGGAAGAATTTGAGGTCCCGCGCGAGCGTCGAGGGGTTGCACGAGACGTAGACGATCTTCCGCTATCCATTATTTTTAACTTCGGTCTGAATATATAAGGATTGTTGAGGCAGCATCGAACGTGATATAATATATGCCGTCGTATCGAGAAGCATATGAGGGAGGTAGAAGTGTATGAAGTTCACAATAACAATATCTCAGGATGAAGACGGGATGTATATTGCCGAGTGCCCTTCCATTCCCGGCTGCGTAAGTCAGGGAGCGACCGAGCTGGAGGCGGAGAAGAACATCCAGGAAGCGATAAAAGAGTGCCTTGAGGTAAGGGCCGAGAAGGGGATGCCCCTGACCGTGACCACCCGACAAATCGAGGTTCTCGTCTAATGCCTCCTGTCCCGGTCTTGATGCCTCGAGAGGTTATAAAGCTTTCGAGAAGTTCGGCTGGGAGATCGCCCGCCAACACGGCAGCCATATTATCCTTACGAAAAAAGGACATATCGCAACGCTTTCAGTACCCAACCATCCAACAGTGGCCCGCGGCACGCTTCGCAGTCTGATTGCGAGGGCAGGGATGACGATCGAAGAGTTCCTGGAGGCTTTGGCAAAATAGCCGGTTGGGACAAATCGACCGGTATTACTCACCGGGCATTATTATGAACTGATTGCGTATATTGATTGAACGTTGACATACCCTGCTTGGATCTAATGGCGGGGTTTTTTTGTGTATTCTCACCTTTCCCGCACCATCTCCGCCATGCACTCGATGTGCCAGGTCCAGGGTGACCAGTCCACGGGCTGGAGCCGGTGGAGGCGGAAGCCGAAAAGGTGGAAGCGTTCGGAGCCCTGCGCCAGGTCTACCCGGTCCACACCACGTTCACCAGATGCTCCACCTTCCTGAACTCGGGATCCCCGGTCACAATACTTGCCTTCTGGTCCACTGCCGCCGCGAGCGCGAAACAGTCGGCGAAGGAGATGCTGTGCTCGGCCTTGTATTCAGCGGCTTGGAAGACGAGGCTGTTCGGCAGGGGAAGGACCGTGAACCCCAGGCGCTCTATATGTGCCAGGACCTCGATCTTCTTCTGGTCGCCGAAGGCCCGCTTGGTGATATAGATGATCTCGCCGAGGTTGATGGCGCAGAGGAGCTTCTTTGTTTTCGTGCGGTGCGCGCGCTCAAGCAGGCGGGCGACCTGCTCGTGCCCGGCTTCCTTCTGGAAGAATCGCAGGAGGGCGTGGCTGTCGAACAGGAGCGGGCCTTTCGGCGTCACTTGTAGTCGCTCCTGCGCTCCCGGAGCAGCTGCCCTGCGAGGGACGGACGCGACGGCAGGGACCCCTGGGCCGCTTTGACGGGGTCCTCGACGGGCGGGACCAGATAGATGATGCCGCCGTATTCCATGATCTGCAGTACCGTTCCGGGCTCGATGTGGTACTTCTTCCGCATTTCGGCGGGAATGACGATCTGACCCTTGGCGAGCGTCTTGACGGTGGACATGGTCGTTTAACCTCTTTGTCGTAATGTTTAACTAGTTGCCAATATTGTATAACCTGGTTGGGCCTCTGTCAAGAGCGTTCTCTTCCCGAACTCTCTACTTTTCCCTCACCATCTCCGCCACGCATTGAAGCTCCCTGCAGCAAGCTGCAGGGATTCTTCGAGCCTCAAGGTAGTAATTTATTCTAATCGCTCGCTAACCCCTCAGCAAGCTGCGGGGAATGCGCTCG
>JAFNGD010000100.1:2416-2772 GCA_017885365.1 Nitrospirota bacterium | reverse complement strand
TCGACCAGCTCCGTGCCCGTGGGAATGACCGCGATCCTGGGTTTCCTGCGGACCATCACCTGCCTATGGCCGCTCGCCATCATGGCCGCCATATCGGCCGGCCGGACAACGTGGTTCTCGGAGATGATGAGCTCCGTGGCAACGATGTCCTCTCCCACGAGCCGTACATGCTGCCACGGGGTCGCGGCCTTGAGGATCTCGATCTCGCTCTCCGAGACCTTCTCCACGTCCTCGATCATGATGACCGCATCAAAGCCGTCGGGCATGGGATCGCCCGTGTCCACGGCAACGGCATGCGAAGGGACTGCGAGCCGCTTCGGCCGCGTCTCAGCGGCACCGAAGGTATCGAGGAACTT
>JAFNGD010000100.1:222-2325 GCA_017885365.1 Nitrospirota bacterium | reverse complement strand
TATTTTTTCTGTTTGAAGGACATGATATTAGGGTAAGTTCAAATTAGCGTTCACAATCTTCAATAATTTATAGGTGGCTAGACCAGCAAATAAGAACCCATACAAAGCAAACAGATTACTGACGGCAATGGAGACTTCACTGCCTTTCGAGAAAAGAAGCCCCGGAAACGAGAACATCCTCGTGAAGACGGTTAACAATACGGGAAACAGTACCCCGATTTGCAATATGACCATCGCGGAACAGACTCTTCCTTTCCAAAAGGAATAGTAAAGGCGCAGAACAAGGAATATCGCACTCAGGGCCAAAAAACCTATTGTAATGCTATTCAACATTATTCCTGTGAGACAAACAACACTTTTACCCTCGTGGTCACGCTCATGCAATAAGTGATCATCTGCAAAATAGGCAATGGTCGCCGCGAGAACAGCTATTCCAAGGGCAATGAATAGCCGATCCGATTTTCCGATAAAATACGCCGATGAAGTCTGGTCGGGATGTCTTATCTCCCGCATTAGGTTTCTAAAGTATGAGAGCATCTATTCTCTCCCGTGTTTCTTTTCCCTCGCTGCCTGCCGTTGCTTGTACAGCCGCTCTGTGAATCCGCCCTCACTGAGGAAATCCTGCTCCAGCCGCTGCAGCTGCCTTCCCAGGAGATAGCTCGCCTGGTTGATGAGGCAGATGAGCGTGTTCGCAGCGACTTCGGGTGATGCTGTCTTAATGCCGTAAGGGTCGATCCTATCAGACACGTCGGACTTGTCAGACTTGTCGGACCCATCGGACTGATACTTCCTTCGGACAGCCAGTGCCTCCGGTGAGTCCTTATCCCAGATGCGGAGCCCCCGCTGACGCAGGAAGTCCTCGCAGTCTAGCAGTAGCTCCTCGAGGCTCGCCCGGGCGACGCCGGTCAGTTTCAGCTCGGTTTTTTTAGAGGTCGCCGAGGCCATGCTCCCTTCGGCGATGTTCTGCACGCCGCTCCGGGCCGCCTGGACCATCTGATCATGTGTGCGAGAGCGCTTCTCCACGAACCGGTCGCAGAATACGATGGTCGCATCGTAGACCAGTTGTGCGCTCTGAAAACTGCGCAGCTTTCGATAACCGCCGTGGGGAGGGATTAAGCTCTTTTCGCTACTCAAGTCTTCTCTCCGTGTACAACCCGACTCTGCGGTTCATTCCGCACTTAAAACAGCCTCACGTCCACATCCTCGCCCGCCTCGATGCCGATGGTGTTCACCGGCACGACCACGGTGCCGACGGCCTTTACCAGCGTGCTGATGAGGCCTGATGCGCCGAAGATGGGACGGGCCCAGAGGCCGTCCTCCCGCTTCTCGAGCGTTACGCGGATGTGGTCCTCGCGGCCCGGCGAGGACGCGATGCTCCGGCTGAGCTTTGCTTTCACGGTGCGGTACGGTGAGACGCCTTCGAGCGCGGGGTTGGAAACCGCGCCGGTGAACCGCGTCAGGACCGGCCTCACGAATTGCTCGAAACAGATGGCTACGGCAGCCTGGTGTCCGGGCAGGCCGAAGACCGGAATCGCTTGTCCGGACGTCTTCCCCTGGACCAGGCCGATGATGAGCGGCTTGCCGGGCTTGATGGAAACGCCGTGGACCAGCACGCCTGGAGGGCCCAGGTCGTTGATGACCCGTGCGGTGAAGTCCGCAGTACCCACGGAGCTTCCGCCGGTGAACAGCACGATATGGCAGTCCGCTGCTGCGTCCTCCAGGGCCTGCCGCAAGCGTTGGTAATCGTCGGGCAGGATGCCTTTCTTCACAGCGGTCCCCCCGAGCAGGGCGATCATTCCCTCGATCTGATAGGAGTTCGAGTCCCGGATCTGGCCGGGACCGGGGACCGTGTCGGCCGGGACGATCTCGTTGCCCGTGGAGATGATGGCGATGCGGGGCCGCTCGAAAACCATTACGCGGGTGATGCCCATGCCGGCGAGCGCTGCCATATCCTGCGGCCGGATAGAATGGCCCGCGGCGAACACGTCCTCGCCCTTCCGCATGTCCTCGCCGGTCTTGCTGACGTTCTCCTCGGGCGCGACCGCCTTGACGACCTCGATGCTCTTGTCGTCAACGGGCTGGGTCTGCTCGAACATCACCACC
>JAFNGD010000100.1:0-142 GCA_017885365.1 Nitrospirota bacterium | reverse complement strand
CGAATTGTGGCTGATCGAACGGTGAGAGGATGCCTTTCGCGAGGATACGGCCGAGGGAATGGCTGAGGGAGAGTTCTTCGAAGGAAAGCGTGGGGATGACAAGATGCCCGTCCAGGGCCTTGAGCGCTTCTTCGCGGGATAC
>JAFNGD010000099.1 GCA_017885365.1 Nitrospirota bacterium | reverse complement strand
TCACGGACATGATGAGCACCATGTCCAGATCGCCCAAGACATAATCCAGCGCTTCAAGCGGCGTCGCCGGGTTGAGCGAGACCGCGGCCTTCACGCCTTTGTGCTCCCTGATGCTCTGCACCAGGCGGTGGAGGTGATAGGCGGCCTCGGCATGGACCGTGAGATAATCAGCACCCGCCTTCGCGAAGTCGGCGATGTACAGCTCGGGGTTCTCGATCATGAGATGAACGTCCAACGGCAGTTTCGTCACGTTCCGGGCGGCCTGTACGACGAGGGGGCCGATCGTGATGTTCGGGACAAAGTGTCCGTCCATCACGTCGATATGGATGATGTCCGCGCCCGCGGCCTCGACGGCCCGGATCTCCTCGCCCAGACGGGAGAAGTCGGCGGATAGGATGGACGGCGCGACCTTGATCGTTCTTTTCATCGAGCACCTCAAACCGGGATGGAACCACAGATTAACACAGATAAAAGCTGAAGAAATAGAGCAGTGTCATTAAATGTGTGTTCATCGGTTTTCATCTGTGGTTTCACCTATCACTTGTTCACAACAATCTCCACCACCGCGTCCGTGGTGAGCGGATATCCGGCGGCGGGCTTCTGGCTCACCACGACCCGGTCGCCCGCCAAGGGTCTGGTGCCCGAGCCGCGCGAGACGATGCGGTGCTGGAGGCCCATCCGGTCCACCAGGCGGGCCGCCTCTTCCGCTTTTTTCCCCACCAGCGACGGCGTGACGTACAGCTTGTTCTTTTTACCGAGGCTCACGAGGAGGCTTACGCGGCCGCCCATTTCGAGCGGCGTGCCTGCCGGCGGGTCCTGGGCGATCACCAGGTCCCGCTCAACCATTTCGGACCACACCCGCGCCACATCGAAGGAGAAGAGGCCGCCCTGCCGCAGAAGGATCTCGGCCTTCCGGTACTGTTCGCCGCTCAGACGGGGCGCCAGCAGTTCGCTCGGGCCCTGGCTGACCACGATGCGCACGGCCCGCCCTTTCTTGAGGCCCGTACCCGGCGCGGGGACCTGGGATACCACGGCATCCCGGGGAATGGTCTGGCTCGGCTCGCGGCGGTCCACCTTGAGCTGCAGCCCATGCTGGCCGACCACTTCGATGACCGTGACGATGTCCTGGCCCGTAAGGTCCGGGACCCTCACCTCTTCCTGGCGGAGCAGCAGTGCGATGACCGCGAAGGCGCTTACTACGCCGACAACGATCAGCGTCAGAAATATCCCGATGCCTTTAAGGAAGCGGTTCATGAATAGGGGTAAATACGAGGTCGTATTTTACCAACAGTCACCACAATATGCAAGGAAGAACAAACAGAAGACAGATTCAGAAAGAACAGACAGGGCAATGCTTTCGGGGTCATGCCCGGCGCATTGTCTGTCGTACCGCCTGCCTTATGCCCCTTGCCCCTTGAACCTATCCTCTCCGCACCAGCCGTGCTCCGAAGAACCCGTCCATGGCCGCTGCATCCGGGAATGTCCGGAAGAACCCGTCCGAGCCCGCGAGCAATGCCGCCGCTCCCGGAAGATAGGGCCGGGGATCGTCGACGCGGAATTCGCCGCCTGAGGCCGCGACAAAAGCGCTGACCACGGTCTCGTTCTCCTCCGGCTCCGTTGTGCAGGTCGCATAGACCAGCACGCCGCCAGGCCTCACGAGCTTAGCGCAGTTCTCCAGGATCTTCTTTTGGAGTGATGCCCGCTCGCTGATGCTCTCCTCGGTCTTGGTCCATCTGCCGTCGGGATGGCGGCGCAGCACGCCGAGGCCCGAGCAGGGAGCATCGATCAGGACCCTGTCATAGGTGCCTTCCCTATACGCCGCGGCATCGCCGAGCACGGGCCTGATGATCCTGATGCCGAGCCTGCTGCTGTTCTCCCTGATCTTTCCCATCCGGTTCCTGTCGCTCTCAAGAGCGACGACGCTTCCTTGATCACCCATCAGCTCAGCTAGGTGAGTAGCCTTGCCTCCCGGCGCGGCGCATGCATCCAGCACCGTCTCACCTTTTTGCGGGGAAAGCATCCTACCGACGAGCTGCGCCGCCTCGTCCTGCACCATGAAGCGGCCCTCCCGGAAGGCGCGCAGCGCGGTCAGGCCGGGAGATTCGAGGACCTCGATGCCCGTCGGTGAGCAGGAGGTCCTCTGGACCGCCGCGCCCTGCTCCTCGAGCAGGGCCAGGAGCTCGTCCCGGGTGTTCTTCAGGAGGTTCGCGCGGACGACGAGCGGCGCGGGCCGGTTGTTGTTCCGGAGCGCATTCTCCGCCGCCCGGACGCCGAAGCGCTCGATCCAGCGCTTGACCAGCCAGGCGGGATGGGAATAGAGGACCGACAGCCGAGAGAGCGGATTGTCTGCGGGTGGAAGGGAGAGGGCGATCTTGTTCCGCTCGAACGTGCGGAGTAGGCCGTTGACGTAGCCGCTCTTCTTTCCGTGGATCTTCGCCAGTTCCGTGGCCGTGTTCACGGCGGCGCTTGCAGGCACCCGGTCGAGATGGATCAATTGATATGCTGCGATGCGCAGGATGTTCCGGGTCCAGGCATCGGTCTTTGCGATCGGTTTTTCGGAGAAGCGGTCCAGGGTCCAGTCAAGGAGGGAACGGTTCCGGAGGACGCCGTAGACCAGTTCGAGGATGAAGGCGCTGTCGCGGGCTCCGAATCCCTTGCGCGCCTCGTCGAGCAGAGGATCGACAAAACCGCCCCGCTCAATGCTGTGCAGGATGGTAAGTGCGCGCTCCCGGGGTTTATCTGTTCGCGACGCGGGGCTCACGCTGGCCTCCGGCGAGAAACTCAAGGGCCTCGGCAACCTTGGTGATATCGACGCTGGTGTTGAAGCACGGCCCGAAGGGGCGGTCGTTCAGAATGCCGATGACCGGCAGGGGATAGGAGTCCTGGATGCCGCTCGTCAGGTCGCGCTCGCCCGCCACCGCAATGCTCGCCTGGGGCTTTGCCTCCGCCACGCGCCGTCGGGCC
>JAFNGD010000098.1 GCA_017885365.1 Nitrospirota bacterium | reverse complement strand
AGAGCCGCGAAGTGTATTTCGCCCTCTACCAGGCGCTTTCCAATCCCGGCGATGGCCCGAACCTGTACGAGAAATATCCACAGGATTTCTTCGACCTGATCATCGTGGACGAGTGCCATCGCGGCTCGGCCAACGAGACAGGCAACTGGCGCAAGATTTTGGAATATTTCGACCTCGCCACGCAAATTGGCATGACCGCCACGCCCAGGCGTACGGACAATGTGGATACGTATGAATATTTTGGCGACCCCATCTATACTTACAGCCTGAAGCAGGGCATCGAAGATGGATTCCTGGCTCCATACCGCGTCTATCGGGTCATTCCGGATGTGGATGCCAGCGGCCTGCAAATTGACCAGGGGGTGCTGGATAGGTTTGGGCGCGAGATCCCGCCCGGGTTGTATGGCACGAAAGAGTTCGAGCGGGTGGTATCGCTTCTGTCACGTACCGAGACGGTAGCCAGACACCTGACCGAGTACCTCAAACGAACGGACCGCTATGACAAGACGATTGTGTTCTGCGTGGACCAGGAGCACGCTCTCGACATGCGTAACGCCCTGGCCAGATGCAATGCCGACTTGATGAAACTCAACTCCAATTATGTCGCCAGGGTGGTATCGGATGAGAAGAAGATCGGGCGCGAGCATCTGGATGATTTCCAGGATCCCGAGAACCGTTTGCCGGTGATTTTGACCTCCTCGCAGATGCTCACCACCGGCGTGGATGCGCCTACCTGCCGCAATATCGTCTTGTTCAAGCCGATCAACTCAATGGTCGATTTCAAGCAGATCATCGGGCGCGGGACGCGCGTGCTGGAAGAGAATGACAAGTTCTGGTTCACCATTATTGACTACGTGGGCGCGACGCAGTTGTTCTATGACCCGGCCTTTGATGGCGACCCGGTGCGGGTGACCAAGACGCAAATTGATGGGGATGGCAACGAAACTGAGGTGCAGGACAGCGAAGCAGGCACTCTGCCACCGGAAGAGGCTGCGCCACAAGGGGTGATGGAAGTAGAGCAAAAAATCGGTGAACTGCCGCGCAAATATTACCTGGATGGTGTGGAAGTGTATATCGCTGGCGAGCAGGCCTTCGAGCTCGACCCCGAAGGCAATGTGCTTCGCACGATGGAGTTCACCGATTACGTGACTAAAAATGTGCGCCGATTAAACCTGACTGCCGAGCATTTGCGCCAGGCCTGGGGCAAACACGATCAGCGCCTCGAAATCATGGAGCAGTTGCGCCGTTATGGCATTGACCCGGTCCACCTGGCGGCTGTGACCCACCACGAAGAAGCCGATGCGCTGGATTTGCTCCTGCATGTGGCCTATAACGCCCCGCTGGTTTCACGCCGCGAACGCCTCGAAAAACTGCGCCAGAAGAAGGCGAATTTCCTTAACACCTTTACCCCCGCCGCACGCCAGATTTTGGATGCGCTCCTGGAAAAATATGCCGATTATGGCATCAGCCAGTTTGATGACCTGCCAAATCTTTTGCACGTGCAGCCGTTTGCCGGATACGGCGCGCCGACCGAGATTTACGCCCTGTTTGGCGGCGCGGGCAAATTGGTACAGGCGGTGGATGAATTGCAGAAGTCTCTCTACGAGTAGTGTCATTGCGAGGGCCGGTGCTCTTCCGGCCCGAAGCAATCCCTTGTTCGTAGAGCTTGCCTCGCCATAAAGAGCGTGGCTTGCAATGTTAGCATGGTGATGGTTGTCCGAAAAGCAATATTGCGTCTACATCCTGACGAACGCTCACCATACCGTCTTATACACCGGTGTATCCAATAACCTGAAGCGAAGGGCATATCAACATAAAAACGGCGAAGGTGGAGTGTTCACTAAGAAATATAATATCGACAAGCTTGTCTATTACGAAGTCGGTGACGATATTCATTTCGCCATTATTCGCGAAAAGCAAATCAAAGGCGGCTCACGCCAGAAGAAGATCGATTTGATTAACGGCCTTAACCCCGAATGGAAAGATTATTCGACGAAATCTAATGTCTTTGCGAGGAGGTCGATAGCCCAACCAAGCTCCCCACATGTTCGAGGAGATTGCTTCGCTCCCTCCGGTCGCTCGCAATGACAACCAATAGGATAATCATGCCTCCCCCCAACACCCGTCCCCAACTCTCCTCCCTCATCAAATCCTCCCGCGACATCATGCGCAAGGACGCCGGCCTTAACGGCGACCTCGACCGCCTGCCCCAGCTCTCCTGGATTCTCTTCCTGAAGTGTTATGACGACCTGGAGATGCGCCGCGAGCAGGATGCCATCGTGTCGCGCACGGTGTATAAGCCGGTCATTTCGTCTCCTCTTCGCTGGCGCGATTGGGCTTCGGATGAGAATAAGGGGCTGACGGGCGATGAGCTGCTCAAATTCGTCAACAATGAGTTGCTGCCGGGGCTGAGAACCCTGACCGGGAGCGACGAGCGCCTCAAGATCGCCGAGTTGTTCAAGGAAACCTACAACCGCATGTTGAGCGGCTAACTGCTGCGGGATGTGGCCAATTTGATGAACGGGATTCACTTCCAGAGCCGGGATGAGATTTTCACGCTCTCGCATTTGTATGAGTCGATGTTGAAGGAAATGCGCGACGCGGCCGGCGACAGCGGCGAGTTCTATACACCCCGCCCGGTGGTCAAGTTGATTGTGGACCGGGTCAAGCCCAAACTGGGTGAAAGAATCCTTGACCCGGCCTGCGGGACGGGCGGGTTTCTGGTCGAGGCCTATGAGACGCTCAAGACGCAGGCAAGATCCGCCGAAGACGAGGGCATGCTCCAGGCACACAGCCTGTTTGGGATCGAGAAGAAGCCCCTGCCCTACCTGTTGGGGACAATGAACCTGCTCCTGCATGGGCTGGAGACTCCCAACATCAGCCGGGATAATGCCTTGCGCAAGCCGCTCAACGAGATCGGGGAGAAAGACCGCTACGAGGTCATCGTTACGAATCCGCCGTTCGGGGGCGAGGAGGAAGCCGGCATCCAGTTGAATTTCCCCGAATCCACGCGTGCCAGCGAGACTGCCCTCTTGTTCATGCAGTTCATCATGCGCTCGCTCAAGCCGGGTGGGCGCTGTGGGATGGTGGTGCCGAACGGGACGTTGTTTGGCGATGGGGTTTCAGCGCGCATCAAGGAGCAGTTGCTGCGCAATTTCAACCTGCATACGATTGTGCGCCTGCCGAACGGGGTCTTTGCGCCGTATACGAGCATCCCGACCAACCTGCTGTTTTTTGACCGGTCTGGTACGGGCGATTCACGAATCGCCCCCACACAAGATGTGTGGTTTTATGAACATACCCTGCCCGCCGGGATGAAGAATTACACCAAGACCCGCCCGTTGACATTCGAGGAGTTTGCCCCGCTGGTGGAGTGGTGGGACAAGCGCGAAGAAAACGAGCGCGCCTGGAAGGTGCCCGCCGGGGACCTGGTGCAGTACGACGCTAACAGGAACCTGCTGAGCGTGAACCTGGATGTGAAAAACCCCCGCCGCCTCGCCGACCTGGAGCACCTGCCGCCCCTTGAACTGGCGGAGAGTATCGCCACCAAGGAGCGTACGATTGCGGAGCTGATGGATGAAATCAAGAATTTGTTGAAAGATACGCCTTGAGAAAGGGTTCTGGTTTGAGTATGGCAATCTGTCGGAACGGGTGCAAAACCAGCAAGTCAGAATCCCCCGTAACAATGACATCCGCTTTGCCGCTGAGCGCCAGTTCGAGCAGCATGTTGTCCTTGGGGTCGCGGCAAACGTGGACGGTTTCGGTAGTCTCCACCAATGTGGTGGACTGTACCAGGGCAATCAGGAAAGTTCCGCGCTGATCGCTGGGTAGGTAGCGGTCGAACTTTTTGCGGTGTAGAATGCGGTTGATCTCATTGGCCAGCGGCGCAGACATCAACACTTCCCCCTGCTGTAAAGCGGCAAAGAAAGCCTGCGCGGGCGTGGATTGCTCGAAAAGTAATGCGCTGATCAGCACATTCGTATCGAACACAACGCGCATGTTATTTTTTGAGCAAATCGTCGAGGATTTCGGGTGTCAGGCCGCGTTCCTGCGCCGAGCGGCTGATCTCGCGCATGACGGTCTCCAGCGATTTGTGCGAGGTCGAAGCCTCCAGCAGGCGCATGCTCATCAGGAGTTCCATCTTTTTGCGCTCGGCTGCCGAAGCCTTGCGATAAGCCTTCGCCGCTTCGGGCGTCACTTGCACGGAAATGGTTTGCATGGCAGACATTTCAAATTCTCCTGTCAACAAGCCAGGGATATAGGAGCAGTATAATTGCTCACACGGCCTGGAGCCGAATTGCGTCCACTGGCATGAGTATTATAACCGATGATAAATCCGATATCCGCAAAGGCAATCATGGCGAACGGCTGGCCAGAAGTACAACTCAAAGAAGTTGCGAAACCTATAATTCGCCCTGTTCCTGTTGAAGCAGGAATTTCTTACCGTACCATAGGCGTGAAATGGTGGGGAATGGGCGCGTATGAGCGCGAAACGATTGATGGTTCAAGAACAGCCGCAAAAACGTTATCCATTGTTCGTGAAGGCGATTTGATTATCAATAAAATTTGGGTTCGTCATGGTTCAGTTGCCATTGCCACAAAAGATGTTGATGGATGTGCTGGCTCTGGCGAATTTCCCACCTTTGAACTTGACCTGAACCGCATTGACCCGCGTTGGATTCATTGGCAAACCAAAATGAACTCCTTCTGGGAAAAATGCGACAGTCTTTCACGCGGCACAAGCGGCAAAAATCGTATTAAGCCTGAACTTTTTCTGACCATCAAAATCCCCCTTCCGCCGCTAACGGAGCAATGCCGCATCGTCGCGTGCATCGAGACACTGGAGGCGCACGTCGCCGAAGCCCAATCCCTGCGCAGGGAGGCGATGGATGAAGCGGAGGCCTTTTTTGACGCAACTCTCCGAAAAGTCATTCAAGATAATGAACATCGGTGGGAGAGAGTCCCAATATCGGATTATGCTGAAATCAATCCCTCTCGCGTTGGCAATATCAACATAGACCCATCCACACCAGTATCGTTTGTACCTATGCGAGCTGTTGATGATGTTTCGGGAGCTATTGCTAGGCCAGAAATTCGCCCATATAGCGAAGTATCCAAAGGCTACAAATGGTTTATAAATGGAGATGTCATTTTTGCTCGAATTACACCTTGTATGGAAAATGGCAAATCTGCGATTGCTGAAAACTTAACTAACGGCGTTGGTTTTGGCTCAACTGAATTTCATGTTATTCGTCCTGGTAATAAAATTCTTGCCCAGTGGATTTACACTTTAACAAGGAGCAAAGATTTCAAAGATGATGCTGCTGACCATTTCAAAGGCACAGCAGGACAACAAAGAGTTCCCCAAAGTTTTCTTGACAACAAAGTTATTCCCGTTCCCCCACTGGAGGAACAGCGGCGGCTGGTGG
>JAFNGD010000097.1 GCA_017885365.1 Nitrospirota bacterium | reverse complement strand
TATTTCTTGATTTCTCCGGCCAAAGATTTATACTTGATCCAATGAATCCAGGAGCGAGCGCATTCCTCGTAGCTTGCTACGGGGTTAGCGAGCGATTAGAATAACTATAATTCCTTGAGGATCGAAGATTCCCTGCGGCTTGCTGCAGGGAGCTTCAAGTACCATCCGGTACTGGCTTCCGCATGGTAGAATAGGAATAAAGGAGCTTCCCCATCCCCACCATACACGGCAATACGACAGGCCTCAAACCCGCTGAGATCAAGACGCTCGAACGGCTCTACCGTCGAAAAATGCCGCCCGACGCGGTCATTACGCCCGAGGCTGCCCGTGCACTGACCGAGGCGTCCTCCATGATCGGCCGCCAGGTAGGTATGATCATCGACCGTACAGGCGGCGTACGGGACATCGTAGTAGGTACGAACCACGATATCCTCATCCCCGACCTCTCCGAGCACCGGCTCGGCGCCAAACGCCTCCGGGGAGTCCTGTTCATCCACACCCATCTCAAGGAACAACCCCTGAACCAGGAAGACCTGACCGACCTGGCGCTCCTCCGGCTCGATCTGATCGCCGCCCTTGTGGCCCGGCAGGACGGACTGCCCGGAAGCATCTCCATCGCCCACCTTCTGCCTCCCAATCCGGAAGAGAAGCTCTACGAGGTCCTGCCGCCCCGGTCCGTGCATGCTCTGGCCCTGGACGCCCTGGACCTCATCTCAACGCTTGAACGCGAGATGGAGCGGCTCCAGAGGGCCGTGGAGGTCGTCAGGAAGGACCGCGCCATCCTCGTGAGCGTGTCCAAGGCTGCCAAGACGGAGCAGGAAGAGTCGATCGAGGAATTGAAGGAGCTCGCCCGGTCCGACAGCATCCATGTCCTCGACACGGTCATCCAGCGGCCCCACGATATCAATCCCCGCTACCTGCTCGGCGAGGGCAAACTCAAGGAACTGATCATCCGCTCCCAGCAGCTCGGCGCGGACATCATCGTCTTCAACCAGGACCTCACGCCGGCGCAGGTCAAGGCCATCGGCGACATCACCGAGATGCGGGTCATCGACCGCACCCAGCTCATCCTGGACATCTTCGCCCGCAGGGCCCACAGCGGCGACGGGAAGGTCCAGGTGGAGCTCGCCCAGCTCAAGTACCGTCTGCCGCGCCTCTCGGAGCGGTCCACCGCCCTCTCACGCCTCACCGGCGGTATCGGCGGCAGGGGCCCGGGAGAGACAAGGCTCGAGGTCGACATGCGCCGCGCGCGGGACAAGATCCGGAGGCTTGAGAAACAGCTCGTTGCCCTCGGGAAGGCCCGCGATCAACGCAGGGACAGACGCGTCAGCAGCGCCGTCCCCATCGTGTCGATCGCGGGGTATACGAACGCGGGTAAGTCCACGCTGTTCAACACGCTGACGAAGGCCGACGTGAAGGTCGAGGACCTGCTCTTCGCGACCCTCGACACCGCCACCCGCAGGCTCCGCTTCCCGAAGGAACGCGAGGTGGTGATCACCGACACCGTGGGTTTCATCCGCGACCTTCCCAAGGACCTCCTGGGCGCATTCCGGGCGACCCTTGACGAGATGCAGGACGCGGACCTGATCCTGCATGTCGTGGACATCAGCAATCCGCGGTTCGAACAGCAGATGGCGTCGGTGGACAAGATCCTGAACGAGATCGGGCTGGACAATATCCCTCGGCTCATGGTGTTCAACAAGGTGGACCTGGTGAGCCCTCTCTGGGCGAAGGCCATCGCGGCCCGGTTCAATGGGGTGGTCTGTTCAGCCATACGGCAGGAAACGCTCGGCGGATTGTTGAAGGAGATCGAGGAACGGGTGTGGCATGAAGAACATCAGAGGATAACGCAAGCACAACAGGATCCCATGGGTCACTGATCTACAATGCGCGTTTCTTCCAGACCATTGTCCTACGGTATCCCCAGCAGCATTTTTCCCTGATGAAATTCTCTGTCAGCGTGCCGAATCAGCGTTGTGGGGTCAGTGCCCTCTTCCGGATAAACTGCGTTTTCCAGGCCTGCCACAATCTTCCCGACTGACCGCATCCCGATATCCCGCACAGGAAGGGAGGCCCCGAGTTTTCGAATCTTCTCGGCAACACCGCGTGCGCCAGTCCGGGGTGTTTCAGGAAACAGAGCCATGAACTGTTCCTCGTGACAACGAGCGATCAGGTCGGCTTTTCTCAGCTTTTTTGCGATCTCCGCCACCACGACAGGGAGATGCGTTCTCTCTGCATCGACCGGCGGGGCGCTATCCAACGGACAACATGCAGCATCAAAGATGACGAGAGAAATACGTTGTTTCGTATGCGAGGCCCGGTTCAGCTTCACGGCAACGACTTCAGGGAGATAGAGACCACCAGAATCCGCACTTGTTGTTTCAGCGAGGTCTCTCCTTGTTACTCAAGCTCAGCGAACAGTGTTCCGTCCGCCCTCTTTTGCCCGATAGAGTGCGTTATCTGCATGCTGCAGCAACGTAGAGCCGTCTTTACCATCCTCGGGAAACACGGCGATCCCCATGCTGACCGTGATCATTCCCTGCGGCTGAGTTTGTCGCCCGGGGAATGGATGGTCGGCAATTTTTTTACGGACGGTCTCGGCGACGGCAAAGGCATTCTCCCTCGATGTCTCGGGGAGGATGAGTACGAATTCCTCTCCGCCGTAACGCGCTACGATATCCGACTTTCGGAGAGATCCTGTCAGCAACTTCGCTAGCGCGATGAGAACGGTATCGCCTGCAGGATGTCCGTGGGTGTCGTTATACTGCTTAAAGAAATCCACATCAAGAAAGACCAGGGAAAACCTTTTTGCGTAACGCTCGGACCGGAGGATTTCCAGCGAGAGGTTCTCCTGAAAATAGCGGTGGTTGTATAATTCCGTGAGGCCATCACGTATAGAAAGGTCCTTGAGGGTCGCGTTGGCACGCTCCAGCTCCCCGTATTGCCGTTTCAATTTCTCTATCAGGTTTTTGTTCTCCGCGGTAAGCCGGATCTTGTCAATTGCCCGGCGCGCCACCGACGATATCAGCGAAATGTCCTCAAAGGGCTTGGCAAGATAATCGTACGCCCCGGCCTGAACGGCGGTGATCGCCGTGTCCAACGCGGCATGGCTGGTCATGATGACAATCTCGGTCTCGGGGCGCAGCCGCTTGACCTCCTGCAGGAGCTCCATACCGCTCATTTTTCCCATCCTGATATCGGTGATGATCAGCGGACAGGGCGCCTTTTTGAAAGCCGCCAGCGCTTCTTCGCCACTCGCTGCCAGCGTCACCTCATAGCCGTCTGTGTTCAGCACCTGCTTGAGAACGGACCGCAGACTCTCATCATCGTCTGCGACAAGGATGCGTATCGGTTCTTGCGATGTATTCATACTGATCATACTTCCCCCTCTCCTCCCTTATGAGAAGGCCTGTTCTCAGTTTACGGTATTACTCCCCGTTTTCTGAGCCTGCAAAAGAGCGTCGCCGGCGCTTTTCAGCAAGGCCGTCCCCGTCGTGCCGTCCAGAGGGCAGGAGGCCACGCCGATACTGACGGTAATCTGACCCTGTGGTTGTGATGTCCGCTTCGGGAACGGGTAGTTGGCAACATATGCCCTGATTTTTTCAGCGCAGTGAACTGCCTTTTCCCGCTCGGTCTCCGGAAGAAGAATGAAGAACTTCTCGCCGCCGTCTCGGGCGATGATATCCGCCTTCCTGAGCCCTTGTACGAGAATTGTTGCAAGCGTGACGAGGATTTTATCGCCCTCCTGAGATCCATTGGCTTTATTGTAATCTGCTAAATGATCCACATTGATATAAAGGAGGGAAAAGGTTCTTTTGAAACGGTTTGATCGCGCTGTCTCCCGCTTGAGAAATTCCATAAAGAATCTCGGGTTGTACACTTCCGTGAGGGCGTCATAAAGGGACAGCTCATTGAGAACCGTATTGGCCCTCTTGAGCTCTTCATTCTTCTGCTCGAGTTGCTTCATGAGGATACTATTTTCATCCATCAGCCGGATCTTTTCGATCGCACGATTCGCGACCGTGGAGATGAGCTCGATGTCCTCGAACGGTTTGAGGAGGTAGTCGTACGCGCCGGCCCGCAGGGCGGAGATCGCATTGTCCGCCGTGGCATTGCTGGTCATGATGATGGCCTGGGTGTCCGGGCTGTGCTCTTTGATACGCTGAAGCAGTTCGATGCCGCTCATTCCTTCCATCCTGATGTCGGAAAAAACCAGGGGAAAGGGACGTTTTCGAAACAGATCATATGCCTCCTCCGCGCTTGATGCTGTCGTCACGTCATGACCGTTGGCGGTAAGTACCTCGGATACGACTTGCCGCAGGCTCGCATCATCATCCACAACCAGTGTCCGAACGCTCTTTTTGTCCGTTACCATAATCAGGTTCCTCTCTTTATCGACATTTTATCACGACAGACGGTCATTTTGCCCCTTGGATCTGATTGTTCGAAGCCGATGGCGCATGGGGCGAGGTTGCGGTCGGCAGTGATATGATAAAAGCCGCCCCTTTTCCAGGGGCGCTTTCAATACGGACCTCTCCCTTGTGTTCCTTGATGATCCCATAACTTACCGAAAGGCCGAGACCGGTGCCTTTTCCCGCTGGTTTTGTGGTAAAAAACGGTTCGAATATCTTTGCCTGGATTTCCTTGGGGATGCCCGGTCCCGTGTCCGTGACCCGCAGCTCTANNTGCTGTGCGTTGATCATGAGGTTCATGAGCACCTGCTGAAGCTGATTCGCGTTGCCGACGATCTGGGGCAGACCGTTTGCGAGCTCTCTCTTGAGCTTTATCTGATTGATCCCGAGCTGGTGATCGACGATTGCAGCGGATTCCGTCGCAACGCCGTTCAGGTCGATCCTCGTAAACGTCACCTTCTCCTGTCTCGCGAACCGCAACAGGTTTTCAGTGATCGACTTGCTCCGCCTCGCCTCTTTTTCGATCATCTCGATGTTCTTATACAGCGGGCCGTCCTTCTCGACCTTCCGCAGCAGCAGTTGAGCAAGCCCGATGATGCCGGCCAGCGGGTTTTTTACTTCGTGCGCGATTCCCGCACCCAACTGACCGAAGGCGGCCATTTTCTCGGACTGGACAAGGGCGGCCTGTGACGCCTTGAGCTCTCGTTCGCGGGTATCCAGGCCCTCCGCCATCTGGTTGAACGCCTGGGACATATCTCCGATCTCGTCCCGAGAAGTCGTTTGAACACGGACATCGAAGTGGCCCTTGCCCACGTCGTTCGCCGCCTTGGACAAACGCTCGATCGGCCGCGTGATCAGCCGTGACCAGAGAAGGCTGATGATCGCCGCAATGACGAGCAGGATCAGCGCTACCAAGACCAGGTTATTCAGCAACGCCCGGGCCGTCAGGTAAGCTGCACTTTTCGGTATCTGCGCTCCGGCAAGGAGACCGCTGAACTCTACACGGGCGAACCCGCCCACCATCGGCACACGGTCCTGATCATACTCAAGGGTCGTTCCGAGCGTGTTCATGGCGTTCAGGCCCCTGATATCCGGGATCCAGGACGCCTGCGCATGCTGGATCACCTTCCGGAGATCGCTATGGGCCAAAAGCTGCCCGCGCGCATTGATCACAAAGGTCTCAAACACCTTTGAGCGGCCGGCCAAACGCTGAAGACTGTCCAGGCGTATGACTGCCGACGCAACTGCAGGCGGTCCCTTGTCCGCTGTCGCCCGGACCGCAATCGCCATGGTCAGGCAGGGCAGTTTTTCCGATGGCGTGGAATTTTCAATGTACNNCGATAGGCCGTGAGATCATTGATCGACAACCCAAGCTTCTCCAGGGTATCGGCGTCGTACACCGTTGCCTGTTCCACGCCGCCCACAGAGAGCGTGACCGCCACGAAATCCGGAAAGTCCTCGAACAGGCTCTTTATCATCTCGGTCTTCTGGTCCTTCTCCAAATGCGCATCATTCATCAGCCTGGCGAACACCCCGAGCTTTTCGCTGTATCCGACCAGCAGGGCACGGGCCTCCTGGGAGGCATGCATCGCGATCACCGACGTCAGGTCGCGAATGTACGCGGATTTGTCGGCGTGAAACAGGTTCGCCATGGTATACGTTATGGTGCTGACTACGCCGGTGATGACGAAGAGCAGCGAAATGAGTATCTTGAACCGAATGGGGAACCGCATCTTCTTGAGCATATCCTACTCCTGTTCTCGGCTAGAATTTGCCGTGCACTGTGGACGAGCGGTACGACACGTTGCNNACGGCCTCTACAACGATAATATTGGTCCCCTGTTCAAGCGCTACCGCATGCCTGAACTCCCCTTCCGCGGTGGTAAGGACCTGCTTGCCGTTGATAAACACCCGGACACCCGGCTCGGTGTGCCCGCTGAATTCGCAGGATTTCCGGGAGACCTTTTTCGGCGGAGCATTGCCGACCAGGAGCGGAGGATTTCGCTTCTGCTCCAGATGCACCTGCAAGGGAATGGCGAAGGACCCCTCGCTGCCGTCCACCAGCGTACTTACCCGCCAATAGTAGGTCCCCTGCTTCAGCGACCCGTGCGTGAATTCGGCGCCGGAGATCTGCTCGTCGAGAAGGACGTCCTGGAATGCCTGGTCCCGAGCCAGCACAAAATGGTACCGGGTCGCACCGGGGTACGCTTTCCAGGTGAAGACGATCCGCGGTGAAAGCATGCGATAGAGAAACCGGTCTGACGCTGCGGGTGCGACAAGCTCGGGTCGGGGCGGCAGGGGCTTTGTTACGGCAAGAGACTGGTCGAGCTTCACCGTAACGGCGCTGTTCTCCTCGATCCGTACCATCTTGTCCCCGGTAATGACGTCCGCAACCCCCTGGTAGACCGCGATGGTAGATGACTTGTCGGGGTTTACCGTAACCTTGAACTCGGCATCGCCCCCGTTCTGCCGCGAATGGATCACGGCAACGGCGCGCGGCGTGGTGATTTCCATCTGCCGCGGCTCCCTCCCGGCCCCCGAGATCCTTCCCCGCAGATCACCGTCCACCATGAGGATCAGGTTTTTTCTTTCGGGCGTCTGCGCGTCCGGCGTCTGGCTTTTGATGACGACCAGTGAATTCGCGCCCATGTTCAGGTAACTCTGGTCGCCGAAATCAAGATACGCAGAAGACCGCTGGAACGTCTGAACGGCATCTCGGTCATAGAGCTGCATCCCTCCCTGAGCATCCGACCAGGCGATCTCATTGCCGCGTTTT
>JAFNGD010000096.1 GCA_017885365.1 Nitrospirota bacterium | reverse complement strand
ACAAACTCATCAATAATCGTAGTTATCGATGCCACGGGTAACCTCCTCAAAACAGGATTTTATCAGAGCCGGTCCGGACCATGCATTTCGCTCCGCAGGGAGGAGCGGGACTGGACATGAGCTAACCGCTGAGTTTCCTGAGCGAAAAGAGTCATCCCTGTCCCCCTGTTTCTGACGGCATCGCCTTCACCAACGTATTTCCCATGAGCTGCTCATGGTGACGCTGCTGCCTCCACAGGAGATTAAAGCATGAGTAAGGGTACACGGGAGGCGTTCTTCGTCAATTGCTGAATACAGCACAAATTTTATCTGCCAATAAAATACTGTAGAATCGACGAAGGGCAGGGTGAAAGCACGATGCACAGCAATCATGAACGCTCGCCATCACATCAGCACGAGGAAAGTACAGACCGNNGGCGATTCAGCGCTTCTTGTTCATTCTCCTGCAGGCCATTCGGTCTGCCATTGTATGAGAACAGGCAACATCGCCCATTCACTGTATGCCCTCATCCCTTGTCCGCCTTCCATCACCTGCGCCATTTTATCCCCAATGGTGCTACAATAATCTACAGGGAGACGATCAATGGCGACCCAATCACGGGATATGCGGCTTTCCTCGAACGCCCTGGCCGTCCTTTCCCGGCGGTACCTCAAAAAGGACGAGGAGGGGACGGTTGTCGAGACGCCGGTGGAGATGTTCCGCAGGGTGGCGAACAACATCGCACAGGCGGACCTCCTGTACGGTCATGCCGACGCCCGCAGGACCGAGGAGGATTTCTTCCGCGTCCTGTCAAGCCTCGTGTTCTTGCCCAATTCCCCGACCCTCATGAACGCCGGACGGCCGCTCCAGCAGCTCGCTGCGTGCTTTGTCCTTCCTATTGAGGATTCCCTNNGCCAGCGGCCCGGTGTCGTTCATGAAGGTCTTCAATGCTGCAACGGAGGCGATCAAGCAGGGCGGCACGCGCCGGGGAGCGAACATGGGGGTCTTGCGGGTCGACCATCCGGACATCCTCGAGTTCATCGCGGCGAAGTCAGACAATCGGGAATTGCAGAACTTCAACATATCGGTGGGCGTCACCGAGGAATTCATGGCCGCCGTGGAGCAAGACGGCGGTCTTCCGCTGGTCAATCCTCACAACCAGCATGTCGTACGCACACTGAAAGCCCGCGACGTGTTCGACCGCATTGTCGATATGGCCTGGAAGACCGGAGATCCGGGCGTGATCTTCATTGACCGCATCAACCGGGACAATCCCACACCACACCTCGGAGAGATGGAGAGCACCAACCCTTGTGGTGAACAGCCGCTGCTCCCCTATGAACCCTGCAATCTCGGCTCGATCAACCTTGCACGCATGATCAAGGAATCGGACGGCACCTATGAGATCGATTGGGAAAAACTTGATACAACCGTTCGAACGGGCGTCCATTTCCTCGACAACGTCATTGACATGGGCCGTTATCCGCTCGACCAGATAGACCGGATGGCCAAGGGGAACCGAAAGATCGGCCTCGGCGTCATGGGATTTGCCGACCTGCTCATGCGTCTCGGTATTCCCTATGACTCCGGGGAAGGGGTCAGCATGGGAGAGCGGATCATGCGGTTCGTGCAGGAACGGGGGCATGAGGCCTCCGCGATGCTCGCTGAGGAGCGCGGTGTCTTTCCGAACTTCCCGGGCAGCAGGTATGATCGACCCGGCGGCATGCGGGTCCGGAATGCCACGGTCACGACGATCGCGCCGACCGGGACCCTGTCCTTGATCGCGGACTGTTCCAGCGGCATCGAACCGTTGTTCGCACTCTCGTTCACGCGCCACGTGCTGGGAGACGTGGACCTTCCGGAGATCAGCGTCCACTTCCTGGAGGTGGCCAAAGACCGCGGTTTCTCCAATGCGTCGCTCATCACGAAGATGGCTGCGGGGGGCTCCATCCAGACGATGCCCGATGTCCCTGTGGACGTGAAGCGGGTCTTCGTCACGACCTTCGACATCGCGCCGGTATGGCACGTGCGTATGCAGGCAGCTTTCCAGCGGTACACGGACAACGCCGTATCCAAGACCATCAACTTTCCGCCCCAGGCGACCCTGGACGACGTACGGAAGGCATTCCTGCTGGCCTACCGGGAAGGAATAAAAGGCATCACGGTCTTCCGGAGCGGCAGCAAGAGCTCTCAAGTGCTTACCTGTGCCGACCCGCTGTACTGTTGAAGCACATGCTTACGAATTGACAACCGGTAGGGCTCAAGGTATATTGAGATTCCCTGCAGCACGCTCCAGGGAATCTTCGATCCTCAAGGAACGATCGTTATTCTCTTCGCTCGCCAACCCCGCAGCAAGCTATGGGGTTAGCGTTCGCTCCTGGAATCATTCACGCGATGACCACCAACGACTTCACGAAGGCATTTCCATCGTTCCAGAACAGCCCTGTTGGGCTCATCAAGGGTCTTCTCACGTCCAGCAGGCGGCAGATGATCCCCGCCGGGAAGCGGATCTACCACGAAGGAGACGCCTGTTCCGCCATCGCTTTCGTCCTGTCCGGCGAGATCCGCGTGTACAAGATCGGGCAGACCGGAAGAGAGATAACGCTGTACGAGATCGGTCCCGGGGAGACCTGTATCCTGAACGCCTCGTGCATCCTGGCCGGCCAGAACTATCCCGCTCATGCCGTCACGGTTGCCGATACGGACCTGCTGCTCATTCCCTCGGCGGAGTTCCGGCGGATGGTCTCGGAGCACGAACAGATGCGGGAGTTCGTGTTCACGCTCCTGAGCCGCCGCCTGTCGGGGGTGATGGAACTGGTGGAGGAGGTCGCCTTCGGCAGGATGGACGAACGCCTGACGGATTACCTCATGGAAAGGTCAGCTGACAACAGGCTCGAGACCACCCATCAGAAGATCGCCAACGACCTCGGTACGTCCCGGGAGGTGGTGAGCAGGCTGCTGAAGGACCTGGAACGCAAGGGGAAGGTTAGGCTATCCCGGAACGAGATAGTGCTGATCTCGGAGACATGATAGCAGGTTTTCGTGAGGCATACTGTAGATCTGGTGGAAAATAAGAGTGCGACGTTCGTTCAGAAACGACGCACTTCGTATATGCACGCAACTGTTTCAAAGATCCGGTCAGTTCAGATCGCCGATCTTCTTTCCCTTTTTATGACAATTGAGGCAGGGCGCGTACCGGGGAGGATTCTCCTTCCATATCTTATCGAGGTGCGGCTTGCCTTTTTCCGGCTGTGACATGGTCCCCTTCGCATCGATCCCGCCGAACATGCCGCTCGTGACGTTCATGGATTTGCCGTCCTTCAGGGTGACCTGGACCTCTCCCTTGCAGGTGCACACTTCCATGCCCGCGGTATCCTGGATGGCCGAGAACTTGGTCCCGCGGACGCCGGCAACGGCGGTGGCTGTTGCAACGCTCATGGTTCTGCCGGGCGCTAGTTTGGCCGAGACCCATAGGTAGCCGCGCTTGAGCAGCGTCTTGAAGCCACGAGAGGGGTCGCCAAGATAGTATTCCGTCGAGGGTCCGATCAGGATCGAACCGACGTCCTTCAAGGCGAGAACGGCCGTTGCGCCGGGTCCGGTGCGGACCCGGTCGTTAGCACGGATCTCTGCGTTCACCACCAGCGGATTCCACACATCCCGGTCCTGGCGTTCTAGCACGCCGCTCCTGATCTCCTTCACCGTACCGATCGGTGATGGGGACGTGCTGCACCGGCCTTGTTCAGAAGCCGCCAGAAACAGAAGAAAGGACATCAGGAACACATACAATACCCGCTGGACGGATATGGTCGGTATCATCGCTTAACCTCCCTGAGTTATGTAGTACGTCACGTCACTGTCTACGCCAGGCGATCATGCATGCGCTGATTATAGCATAATTTCTCAGAAAATTCGTCTACTGTCCCGCCCCCGAATTGACTCACAATAAATGTTACCCAACCGCATTTTGAAAAGTATCGTTGACTCATAATGCATGTTACCGGAACTATACCCCAACAGGAGGGTTAGTTCTGATGAGTCCACGATCAAAACGGGAATATCTGGCTGCAATCGTTAAACGGTACCGGGCCGCCTCCCGAAAGATGAAAACGGCAATTCTAAACGAGTTCTGTTCAACCTGCGGTTATCACCGAAAGCATGCGCTCAGGCTTCTGCGTACCTTCCGGCGATTTACGCAAAAGACTCCGGCAAAACGAGGAAGAAAGCCGGTATATGATCCCGAGACGCTCCTCGTACCCTTAAAGCGCATCTGGAAAGCTGCAAATTTGCCCTGCTCAAAGCGGCTGAAGGCTATTATCCCTGAGTGGCTGCGAGGATATGTTAAGACCTATGGTCCCATCTCTCAGGAGATGGCAGTGGCTTTGCTCAGGATATCTCCGTCGAGTATCGACAGGATACTAAACCCGGTCCGTGCAAAGTATACCAAGCACGGTAGGGGCACCACCAAGCCGGGAACGCTCTTAAGAAAACATATCCAGGTCAAAACCAATCAATGGGATGAATTCCGACCGGGCTTCCTGGAAGCCGATACCGTGGCCCACTGCGGAAGCTCTACAGAAGGAATGTACGCCAATACCATAGACTGCGTGGACATCGCCACCGGCTGGACGGAGCAACGTGCCGTCTGGGGCAAAAACTATCAGGATGTCATCGACCAGATCAAGGATGTCGAACGATCCCTGCCGTTCCCGATCATGGGATTTGACGCAGACAACGGCGGCGAGTTCTTAAACCATCATCTGTTTCGTTACCTGACCGAGAGAAAACGGCCGATTCAGTTCACCCGTAGCCGCGCTTATAAGAAAGACGATAATGCTCATATCGAGCAGAAAAACTGGACCCATGTGAGGCAATGGCTTGGCTACGATCGCCTGGACTCTCCGGAGGCAGTTCCTCTCATGAATGAACTTTATACATCCGAATGGAGGCTGTTTCTGAACTTCTTCTGTCCTTCGGTGAAGCTGCTGGAAAAGAAACGCGTTGCTTCAAAGATCATCAAACGCTATGATAAGCCCAAAACCCCTTACCGGAGAGTATTGGAGTCACCGGATGTCTCAGATGAATCAAAGCGTAAACTCAAGGAACAATACAAAACACTCAACCCTTTTGAGCTGAGAAAAGCCCTGGAGGTTAAGCTTGTAAAGATCTTCAAACCGTAAAACCGAACCCACACCTACAGATATGACTTCCGGTAACATTTAATTATGAAGCAACGGGGTCCCGGCGCGCGCAGATTTTCC
>JAFNGD010000095.1 GCA_017885365.1 Nitrospirota bacterium | reverse complement strand
TCAGGTCAGAGGTCCAGAGGATGGGCGAGAGATAGAATACGAGGACGGGCCCCAGCTCTTCGAATCGGATGATATGGATGCGATCGATGTCAGTTGGGACCGTGGCGAGGATCTCCTTTTCGCTTAGGAGCAGGACATCGTGACCATCGATGGTGCGGCTGATCGTCTGGACGGAAAAACATGGGTTTGTCCGGAAGAAGTCCTCGATGCCCTTCGCGGCGATGGCCTCCCGCCGGGCAATCTCTTTCTGGTCCGGCCGCCACGCCGCGCCCCAGTAGACAACGGTCTTCAACCCTTTTGCGCTTTCCCTGCAGAGCGGCGGTTCCGTACCAGCAGAATGGAAGGTGACAGTCGTGGATGTACAGCCGGCTGAAAGGAAGGACAGGGTGATCCAAACAAGGATACGAGAAAGGGAGACGCACGGTCCGCTGGATGTCGCCATGGCTATCTCAGGCTCTTCCAGTATTTCTTCTGGCGGGCGATGATGGACTGGATGACGCTCTCGGCAGCAGGCGAGTCCATGACGGGCACGTCCCAGCGAGGGCCGGTGAGGGCCTGAAGGACCGAGCGCACGCCTTCGCGCAGGCCGTCGGGATTGTATCCGCCTTCGAGGGTGAGCAGGACCTTGCCGCTGCAGGTGGCGTCGGCGATGGCGCGGACGATGGAGGCAAGGTTCCCGAATCCGTCGCCGGTCACTTCCATGCCGCCGAGCGGGTCCTTGACATAGGGATCGAACCCGGCAGAGACGAGAACCAGCTCCGGCTTGTATTCCAGGGCGATGGGCTTCAGGATACGTTCATACACAGCAAGGTATTCCGCGTCGCCGAACCCCGACGGGAAGGGCGCGTTCACGGTGAATCCTTCGCCCTTGCCGGTCCCGACCTCGTCGAAGCTCCCCGTCCCGGGGTAGTGGGGATATTGATGCGAGGAAAAGAACAGGACGTCCTTGCGGTCATAGAAGGCCTTCTGGGTGCCGTTCCCGTGGTGGAGGTCCCAGTCCACGATCAGGATACGCTTCAGGCCATGTTTCTCGATGGCATACTCGGCCGCAATTGCGATGTTGTTGAACAGGCAGAAGCCCATGCCGCGGTTGGGCTCGGCGTGGTGGCCCGGGGGGCGGACGAAGGCAAAGACAGAGGACAGGGTCCGGGGGCCAGGGGCCAGGAGGGAATCAACGGCCTGGAGCAGGCCGCCGGCAGCGAGACGGGCGATCTCGTAGGACCGGGCGGACAGGCCGGTGTCCGCGTCGAGGCGGGAGAAGGCCCGCCCTTCGGTGTTCGCGACGGTCTGGATGTAGAAGGGATCGTGGACAGCGGCAAGTTCGTCCTCGGTGGCGAGGCGCGGTTCGATGAGAGGCAGGTCGCTGAATTCTTTTGCGACGAGGTCGTGGATCACGCGGAGCCGGTTCGGGCTCTCCGGGTGGCCTTCACCGGCACTGTGCTCCAGGTACCGGTCGTCTTTGATGATGGCGAGGGTCATGATTCAGAGGGCGGACGCGGCGACGCGGGGACGCGGAGACGCGGCCTCTCATCTTGGAACTCCTTGCTCTTTCCCCCTGTTTCCCCGTCCCCGTGTCGGGCCTATGTTCCCGGTTTTGCGATCGGCGGCGGTGCGGCCTCCCGGTAGTTCTTCACGTTGAGTGTATCCAGGAACTTTTGCACTGCAGGCGAGGTCGGAAGCTTGGCCGGGACCCTGGCGTCGGGGGCGCAGACCGTCAGGACCGTTTTTACCAGGTCCAGCACGCTGAACTCCAGGATATTCTTGATGTCCTTCGGGGAGGCCTTCTCGATCAGGAGGGGGGTCTCGCGGTACCATCCGTGGCCGACCGGAGGCGTGATCGAGCCGCAGGGGAACTGCTCCGCATTTTTCGAACTGAGACCCAGCGTCAGGACGAACGACGAGACATCGGCCCGCAGCTGCTGGAGGCCTTTGAACGCCGGATTCGAGCAGATCCCCGCCTTCCCCCAGCAGATGGGGTCAAAACGCGGCATGTTGATGCCGCAGCAGAGCACATAGGTCTGCGCTCCCAGCTCCGGCGCCTGGCGCAGGATGATGTAATAGTAATCGTTCTTGTGCTCGTACGATGCGACGCGCTGCATGGCTGACATGATGGGTACCGCCCTTCCGCTGGAATAGTGAGCGGTCCCCGGCCATGGTCGAACAGCCGGGGCCGCTGCAGGCTCATGGCTAATGGGACGTCTTGGATTTGGTCGTCTTTTTCTTGGTGCTCTTCGTTGCTGGTTTCTTCTTGTCGGCCGGTTTCGCCTTGGGCTTGGCCTTGCATTCCTCCAGGGCCTTCTTGTACCTTTCCGAATCCTGGGTCCGCTCTTCGAGCCACTGGGAGAGCTTCGTATTGTCCAGCTTCAGGGCCTCCACTTCCTTGAGCGCCGCATCGCGCTGGGTCCGTGCTTTGTTGCCGTACACGAAACTGATGATGAGCAGGATCGTGACCACTGCCGCCAGGGATATGAAGATGAGCTTTGACTTCTGTGCATCGTCGATGCTGCCGCGTTCCGGTCTGCTTTCCATGCTGTTTTCACTCCTCCTTCGAATGATTTAGTATCTTGCAAAAAAAGTTTCTAAGACATACCAAGTCTGCCACGAAGGCACGGAGACACGGAGGAAGGCCGGAATGGAGAAAAGCGAAACGATGCGAAAAGAGCATCCTATCTTCTTATACTTTTAACCTTACCGTTAGTTATTCTCTGTGTCTCAGTGTCTCTGTGGCGAATTGTTTGATCTCTTTTCAGTGATATCGCTTCACTTCGAACCGGAACAGGGTGACGTTTGTGCCCGGAGGGATGCCGGCTTTCTGCATGGCGATGCCGACCTGTTCCTCCACGGTGTCCACGCCCTCGAGGTCCGGCAGGAGGAGGCCCCGCCTGCCGCCCGCCTTGACGATGACGCCGTAGCGCTTGGGGTCCAGGTCCGGGAGGCTGTTCACCTGCTCGGGAGCGGTGAGCACGTCAACGGAATATTCCAGGCTCTCAAGCTCTTCGGGCCTGACCGGGCTGAACCGGGGGTCGCACGTGGCCGAGCTGATGGCGTTCCGGATGACCTCGTTCGCGATGTCTCGTTCGCAGGGCTCGAACGTGCCGATGCATCCCCGGAGATCGCCCCGCACCTTGAGGGACACGAAGACGCCGGCTCTATCCTTCATTTCCTGCGTGAGGTCCTCGTCGCGCATGTTCAGGACCTTTCGCTCGCGAACATAGAGCTCGATGGTTTCCTTTGCAAGCTTGACGAGGGGATGCATCACATCTCCCGCTGCACCACGTAGTCCGCCAGCGCCATAAGCGCCTGGCGCGGGGGCGAATCAGGGAAGAGGTTGAGGGCCGCCTTGGCCTCGTCGGACAGGGCCTGGGCGACCTTGAGCGCCTCATCGACGGCACCGTGTTTCGCCATGAGGCCCAGGGTATAGGTCAGGTCGTTTTCGGCGAGGGCGTCGGCCTGCAGGATGCTCCTCAGGGCATCCTGTTCGTCCGGCTCCGCCTTGCGCATGAGATAGATCAGGGGCAGGGTGACCTTGCCCTCGTCAAGGTCCTTGCCGAGCTCCTTGCCGAGCTGTTTCTGGTCAGCCGCATAGTCCAGCGTGTCGTCGGTGATCTGGAAGGCGAGGCCCAGCTTCTTGCCGTAGGCGGTGAGGGCGTCCTCCTGGGAGAGGGGGGCCTTGCTGATGATGGCGCCGAGGCGGCAGGCCGCGGAGATGAGCACACCGGTCTTGCACTCCACGAGCCGGAAGTAGTCCGTCTCTGCCATGTCGGCGTTCTGGATCTGCATGAGCTGCAGCACCTCGCCCTCGGACATGGTGGTGGTCGTTTCGGAGAGGACGTCCATGACCCGCTGGTTGTGCAGCCGGACGCCGTGGAACAGGGCCTTGGAATAGAGGTAATCACCGACGAGGATGCTGGCCTGGTTGCCCCAGATCGTGTTCGCTGATGAGCGGCCGCGCCGGACCTTGGCCTCGTCGATCACGTCATCATGCAGGAGCGAGGCCGTATGGATGTATTCCACGACGCTGCCCAGAACGTACTCGGCACTGTGTTCCCGGTACCCGCAGAGCCGCGCTGACAAAAGGTGCAGGAGCGGCCGGAAACGTTTGCCGCCGGCTCCGAGGATGTACTTGCTGACCTGGCGGATGAGCGGCACATCGGTGCCCAGGCTCTCATGGATCCGCGACTCCATGCGTTCCATATCGGATCTGTATTCCTTGAGGATGTCCTGAAGGGTAGTGATCATCGAGGCGTTCCCAGGGGAAAACTGTTTGAATCCAGGAGCGAGCGCA
>JAFNGD010000094.1 GCA_017885365.1 Nitrospirota bacterium | reverse complement strand
ATGCCGCAGTATTCGGTGCAGAAAATGTCGTAGGTGCCTTCCCGGTCCGGTTGGAACCAGAGGTAGGTCTCCCTGCCGGGCACCGCTTCGAATACGGGAATGGAAGACAGAGCGACGTTCTCAAGCTTCCGCTGGGCCGGCCGGTGAAGCTCACGATCAATTCGCTCGACGTGCTCCACAGCCTCTTCATCCCGGCGTTCCGCGTGAAAGAGGACGCCGTTCCCGGCAGGGAAACCTACCTCTGGTTCCGGCCGGACCGCGAAGGCACCTACGACATTTTCTGCACCGAATACTGCGGCATGGGACATTCGTCCATGATCACGAAGGTGGAGGTCTTGCCTGCAGCAGCGTTCGCTGCCTGGTACCGCGAAGACCAGGCAGCGCCCGGAACACCAGTGAAGGGCCCTTCGCCTGCTCCGAGCGGCGCCCGCCTCGTTCAGGCGAAGGGCTGCCTGGGCTGCCACAGCACCGACGGCTCAGTCAAGATCGGCCCGACCTTCAAAGGCCTCTTCGGGAAGAAAGAGACCGTGATCCGCCAGGGCAAAGAGGTCGGAGTGGTCGCGGACGAGGCATTCATCCATCACAAGCTCCTGGCGCCGGAAGAGGCGCGTATCAAAGGTTTCCCGCCCATCATGCCGTCGCAGAAGGGTATCCTCACGGACGCTGAGATCGGTGCGATCATCGAGTATATGAAGACACTGAAGTAACGACCATGGCTTCCCTTGTATCATACCGACATCTCTTCCGTCTGCCCGTAGCACTCTTCGTGACCAGCTCCGCCGTCACCGGTCATATCGTCGCGTCATCGGCTGTGACAATGGGGATGCTCTTCAGTGCAGCCGGGGCGTTCCTTCTTGCCTGCGGCGCTTCCGCTCTCAACCAGGTCCAGGAACGGGATATCGATGCCCTCATGGAGCGCACCCGTCACCGTCCCCTTCCCGCCGGCCTGATGAGTCTGCGGCAGGTGATCATTGCCTCCTGCACGACTATGGTCGTCGGCCTGCTTCTCCTTGGCCGCTCCGGCCTGCCGGCCTTTGCCCTCGGCGTCCTTGCCGTGGTCTGGTACAACGGCCTCTACACCAGGCTCAAGCGGAGGACCGCTTTTGCCGCAATCTATGGAACTCCGGTCGGCATGCTCGGTCCGGCCATCGGATGGGTTGCCGGGGGCGGAAGCTTTACCGACCCCCGCCTCGCCGTTCTCGCCCTGCTCTTCTTCCTCTGGCAGGTCCCCCACTTCTGGCTGCTCCTGCTCCGGTCAGGCGACGATTACCAACGGGCCGGCCTGCCGACCCTCGCAAAGGTCTTCCCCCGGGAGGTGCTTGTCGGGATGACCCTTCTGTGGCTCGCTGCAGCGGCTGCCGCGAGCCTTCTTCTTCCGCTCTTCGGCATGGTACGCACGCCGGCGCTCTACGGACTGCTTGTCCTGTCGGCGCTGCTGTCATCCATCGGAGCAGGCGGGCTGGTGCGCAGACCGGCACTTCCCCGAGCGGCCTTCCCCATGATCAACATCTTCATTGCGGCGGCGATGCTGCTCATTTCCGCAGATGCCCTTCTCGTCCGGTGAACAGTCCTATGACGAATGACCTATCCGCCGAAACATCCCGCCGCTTGAAGCAGCTCCTTGTCGAATGCTCGCCGCTCATCGAAGAGTACACCCGGCAGGTCTGTCCTTCCTGCATTGACGTCTGCTGCAAACAGCGCCACGGCCTGTTCACGGATGCCGACCGTTCCTACCTCACAGCACTGGACGAGTTGGTCCCGCCCCATGACCCGTCGCGGCCGCTGGACGGGCCTTGCCAGTTCCTGACAGGATCAGGATGCGCGAAGCCCCGGTGGCAGCGGGCCTGGAAATGCACGTGGTACTTCTGCGAACCTCTTCTCCTGGCCCTTGCAGAAGGGCCGCAGAGGAAGGCGCGACGGCTCTCTGCCGTTCTGGACGAGATGGGCCGGCTCTACGGCGAGATGAAGGGGAGGCTGAGATGAAGCGTGCGTTCACCAAGGAAGCAAAGGAGTTCACCCAGCTCTGGGGAGGGTTCCGCGCTTCCCGTGTCATCCTTACGGCGAACAACCTCCGGGTGTTCGAGAACATCGGCAAGGGCCGCACGGCCGGCGATCTGGCAAAGGTCCTCAAGACCGACCCCCGGGCAACGGAGATCCTGCTGGATGCGGTCGCATCGCTCGGTCTGTTGATCAAGAAAGGGGGAACCTATCGGCTCGCTCCTGCGGCGAAACGCTTCCTGCTCCCGGACAGCCACTGGTACCAGGGCGACATGCTCCGCCATGCCGACACGCTCTGGAAGACCTGGTCCGGCCTCGACGACGTGGTCAGGACTGGCGAGCCGAACCGCAGCAGTGAGAGGCGCCATGATGTTTTCATCCGCGCCATGCACAACAACGCGGTGCTGCGCGTCAAAGCGGTCATTGACGCGCTCGACCTCAGGGGCGTCAGGACGGCGCTCGACCTGGGAGGCGGTCCCGGCACCTATGGCATCGAACTGGCGAAGCGCGGCATCGATGTCACACTCTTCGATCTGCCCGGTACGCTCGAGGTCGCACAGGAGATGATCCGGCAAAGCCGCGTGAAGAACATCTCCTTCCGGAGCGGCGACTTCCACCTCGACGACATCGGCAACGGGTACGATCTCGTGCTCCTGAGCCAGGTGCTCCACTCGAACAGCGAGGCCGAGGTGCAGGTGCTCCTCAGCAGGGTCTTCGACGCCCTCACGCCGCGTGGCATGGTCGCGATCCACGAGTTCACCCTGAACGAGGGCCGCGCTTCGCCCGTGCCGGGAGCGCTCTTTTCCGTGAACATGCTGGTGAACACCGCGGGTGGACGGAGCTATACGCGGAAAGAAATGAAAGGCTGGCTTACGAAGGCCGGGTTCAGGAAGATCGCGGTCAAGGACCTGGGAGACACAGTGCTGGTGACGGGTAGGAAGGGATAGGACCGTCAGAGAGAAGGATGAAGAATCATGAGTTGCGAATAGAACATTGAAGTCCCCTGCAGCAAGCTGCAGGGAATCNNTTGCACTGATTTGTTTATGATTTTTTATGAAGGACTACATCATCAACGTTCATAATAAATCGTTCGGCATTTTGCTGCGTTGAATAAAGTAGTCTTTTCTTGCCCGCTGCCGCTCTCATTTCTATCCCCCCCGACGCTGTCGATCGTAATAAATGATACTGATACATTGAGCAAGAAAGCCGCCAAGCGCGTCGAATCCGACATCGACCAGAGATGCCGTTCTCATGGGAACATGCAACTGGTGAAACTCGTCGGTCATCGCGTACAGCACAACAACAGCCAGAGAAGAGCTCGCCCAGCGCCACCACCGCCGCTCATGAGAGCCGGCCCGAAATGCGCGGAACAGCAGTATGCCAAGCACCAAGTACTCGATCACATGCGCAGACTTCCGGATCACCCCATGGATCATGATGATCTGTTTTCGTGAAATGGACGGCGCAAAGAAACGGATGATCGGCTCGATGATACGCGACGTGCTCGGTGAGGAAAAGCCTTCCGTTGACATCCAGCAGATGAAGACCATCCCCAGGATGACCGGTAGCCAGTATTTGATATTACGCATGAACTTCATCTTTTCCTGCCGATAGCCGATAGATATGTGTTGAAACGTGCGTTATTCTAGCAGATTGCGGCAGCACATACCAACGGAATCCTCCACCATAATCCTTCAGCTGGCGGTCGAACTACTCTGCCAGGCGTCATTGCGAGGATCGCTTTTTGCGAGCCTGACCCTGCATGATTGAAGCAGGGTCGACAATCTCGCAATTCTTGATTAGTCCGGAACCGAGATTGCTTCTCTTCGCTCGCAAAGACGTCAAGTGATGCTATGCACGCATTTTGTAGTATTAAGGGACACACCAACGAGGAGGTTTCGCGCTGGCTGGTCAGAGGCCAGCGGACAGGAGATCAACGGGAGATCGCTATCGGTTCAGACAAGCGGAACATCCGTATCAGCGGGCAGAAGCTCGGTCGGCGCGAGTTGGAATGGTTGAAGCTTGCGGTCGAATGCGTGATCTCGGAACGCTCAGCAGGCGTAGGACCGGCAGAAGAACCTACTTTCCGAAAGGACAAATCGGATAGCGGCACTCGGTGCAATGCAGGCAGAGCCCGCCGTGGCCGAGCTCGGCGAGCGCTTCGCGTCCCACATGCTCGCCGGCCAGCACGCGCGGAAGGATAAGATCGAACACCGTGGTGCGGTGGTACATGCCGCAGGCGGGGATGCCGAGGATAGGAATCAGTTCTGAGTTTTGAGTTTTTAGTTTTGAGTTAATTTCACTCCGCGCTCCGAACTCCGCATTCCGCACTTTCTCTAAATACCCCACCAGCACCATCGCCCCCGGCAGCACCCCCGAACCGTAGGTGATGTCCGTCGCGCCGATGCTGCGGATGGCGAACCTTGTCACATCATCAGGGTCCACGGACATGCCGCCAGTCGTGATCAGCAGGTCCGCGCCGGCATTCAGCAATTCCCGCAGCCGTTCGGCAATGAACTGCTCGTCGTCGGGCGCATAGTAGGTGCCCACGATCTCCCCGCCGTACTCCTCGATCTTCTTCGCGATGATCGGCGCGAAGGCGTCCTTGATCCTGCCATGGTATACCTCGTTGCCGGTAATGACCACGCCGGCACGGGGCTTCCTAATCTCTTTCACTTCAACAATTCCGCCACTCCGCACTCCGCACTTCGCACT